>JAOACN010000574.1 GCA_026417815.1 Chloroflexaceae bacterium
GTACTGCACGGTGTAGGCGCGCCCGTCGCTCCCGGTTTCGATCAGTTCTTCGCTGATGGGAAATCCGAAGATTGGCAGTCCGCCGTAACGCTCCCAGTAGCGCAAAAATGCGCCGCGCAGCGTGTGGCCGGTTTCGGGAAAGTAACGCACCCCCGGGGTAGTAACCGGCGGCACCGGACGGAAGGCCTCGCCGGGCGCTGCGCTCGGCGCCGCGGCTGACTCAGGTTGCGGCACGGGCGGCGCCCCATCGAGAGGGCAGCCGGTGTAAGCCGGCGCCAGTTGCACCGCCCGAAAGGCATTCAGACGGCCCCAGCCGTATTCGGGGTCCTTGCCGGGAGGCCCTTTGTCATCGGCGCTGGCTTTGAGGATGCAGCCCACATCGCTCCAACCCAGGTCGGGCCGCTGGGTGAGCACCAGCGCCGCGGTCCCCGCGGCGTAGGGGCTGGAGAACGAGGTGCCGTTTGGCGGGCCGTAGCGCCCGCCGGGCAGCGTCGTCCACAGGCCTACACCAGGAGCGGCCAGGTCGAGGTAATCTCCGGTGTTGGAGAAGCCGGTGATCGTATCGCCATTACCGGTGGCCCCGACGGCGATGACGCTGGGGTAGGCCGCCGGGTAGGTGACGGGGTTGCCGGCCTGCCGCTCGTTGCCCGAGGCGGCGACCAGGACGATCCCGCGCCCGGCGGCGTAGTCAATGGCCTCGCGCAGCACACGGCTGTCGCCTTCGCCGCCGAGGCTCATGTTGATCACCCGCGCGCCGTTGTCAGCGGCCCAGCGGATGCCGGCGGCCAGACTGGCGTCATTACCGATGCCCCTGGCGTCCACGACCTTGACGGGCAGGATACGGCACTCCCAGCAGAGACCGGCTATGCCGGCGTCGTTGTTGGTGTTGGCGGCAATCAGCCCCGCCACGGCGGTGCCGTGGCCGTTGTCGTCGCGCGCATCAGGGCCGCCGTTGAGGGCGTTGTGGCCGGGGAGCACCTTGCCGGCCAGGTCGGGGTGCTCGCCATCCACGCCACTGTCGAGCACCGCCACGACAATTGGCCCGCCGGTGGTGCTTGTCCAGGCCTCGGGGGCCTGAATGGCCCGCAGCCCCCACTGCTGGGGAAAGGCGGGGTCGTTGGGCGCGCGGCTGATCCGGCGGACGCGGTTGGGTTCGGCGTAGACGACCCCCGGCGTGGCCGAGAGGCGGGCGGCGGCAGCCTCCAGGTCCGTCGTGGCCGGGAGGCGCAGGCGGTAGATCGGCGCGTTGGGCGCGAGTGGCTCAGCGGCGAAGACGCGGAGCGCAGAGAGGCTACGGGTCAGCCCCGGCGCGGCCAGGGTGACGCCGGGGCTCAACCGCGCGATGATCTCGCCAGCCACCGGAGTGTCGCCGGTCCGGGCGCTCACGGGGCGGGCGGCGAGAGGAACGATCAGGAGCAGCAGGGCCAGGCTGGCCCCGACAGCGGAAAGGCGCATGGCAGATCCTTCCACGATGGGGCGCGTATGCGGCTGCGCCGCACACCACCGGGAACGCAAGTGGCTCTGGGAGGGCTTTGCCCCCCAGACCCTCCCGGTTTCTGACGCCAGCGCGTCAACGCTACCATTGTACCTGCTTCGCCGCCTGAGGGGAGGGGTCCGGGAGCTGAGGCAACGCCCGCCTCTGGCGGGGGGTAGGGGCGGCTACGGCGCAAAAACCAGCGAAACATGTTGGGGCGCGCCCCAAAGACGTTGCATTGGCCCCGGTTCCGGGGGGGCTTCGTCCTCCCGGAACGTCATCGGGTACGGCGGAACGCGCAACTGTTCACACTTCTCCTGAGAGCGAGGGCTTCCAGCCCTCGTTGTGGCTTCGAGGGCGAGCCCCCCTCGCTCCCAGGCTCTACTTGTTACGCCAGGTGTGAAGAGTTACCGGAACGCCTCGCTTTGCGCTTCTGTGAAGCGGGCTGTATAATCGCCACAGTGCCCGCTACCGAACCAGGGCAAGGTATGTCGTTACGCACCCTGCAAGGCAAACTCTTCGCTTCACTACTGCTGGGCCTGGCGGTGGTGATCGTGATGGGCCTGGTCAGCGATGCCAGCGCGGTCTGGCGCGATCTGGGCGCGTTTCGCTGGGCCTGGTTGCCCCTCATCCTTGGTCTTACCGTCCTTAACTACCTGCTGCGCTGGCTAAAGTGGGAGTACTACCTGCGCCGGCTGGGTCTGGGGCACGGGGTCGGTCACCTGGACAGCGGGTTGATCTTCACCGCCGGCCTGGTGATGTCGGTCACGCCCGGCAAGCTGGGCGAGGTGTTCAAGTCAGTGCTGCTCAAACGGGTCAACGGTGCAGCAGTGAGCCGTTCGGCCCCGGTGGTGCTGGCCGAACGGCTCACCGACGGCCTGGCCATGCTGTTGCTGATGGCCCTCGGTCTGATGCTCTATCCTCCAGCGCGGTTTGCCTTTGTCGTGCTGGTGGTGGCGGCGTTTGTCGGGATTCTGGCGCTCCAGCACCGTCGCCTGGCCCTGGGATTGATTGACGGCACGGCCCGGTTGCCTTTCGGCTCGAAGATCGCACCTCGCCTGCACACCATGTACGCCAGCACGCAGCAGTTGCTGGAATGGCGCGTCTTACTCGTTGCCACGCTGATCAGCGTGGTCTCGTGGAGCTTCGAGTGTCTGGCCTTCTACCTGGTGCTGGTCGGCGTCGGGGCGGCGGGTACGCCCTTGCTTCTCCTGCAGGCGACCTTCATCTTCGCCGCGAGCACGTTGTTCGGGTTGGTCTCGTTCCTGCCGGGCGGGCTGGGAGTAAGCGAGGCGAGCAGCGTGGGCTTGCTGGTGGCGATCGTCGGCCTGGCCGCCAGTACCGCAACCACAGCAACGATCATCATCCGCTTTTGCACCCTTTGGTTCGGCGTCCTGCTGGGAGTGATCGCCCTGGCCTGGTTCGGTCGCCGCTATCGGATGGACGAGCACGGCGCAGCCTCGGGGGAGGCGGTGGAGGAGGCGGGGGTCAAGATTTGAGCCGGCAGACAGTAGCCCGGCGCGCCGGGTTGCGCGCGGGGTCCGGGAGGGCTGCGCCTTCCCAGGAGAGTCCTTTTTCGTGCCATTGTTGTAGCCAGGCCGGACGGAGATCCGAAGGGCACATCATCAAGGGAGTCTTGTGGAGAGGAGCTAAGCCATGGCCTCGGTCTTCTCGCGGATCGTCAGGGGTGAATTGCCGGCTGCCAAAGTGTACGAGGACGACCTGACCCTGGCCTTTCTGGACATCAACCCGGCGTCGCGTGGGCATACACTGGTGATCTGTAAGGAGGAGTATCCCGATCTCCTCGATCTGCCGCCGGAACTGGTGGCAGCGGTGGCACGCACCACGCAGATCGTCGCCCGGGGGATCAAGGCCGCGCTCCAGCCCGATGGCTTCAATATCATCCAGAACAATGGCGCCGCGGCTGGTCAGGTCGTGTTCCACTATCACGTGCATGTCATCCCGCGCTGGGAAGGCGACCACGCCGTGCGCGGCTGGCGACCGGGCACCGCCGTGCACGATGAGCTGAACCAGACCGCAGAGTTGATCCGGAAACAGATCGGCAAGGAGGGCGCATGAGTAAGGGCGGTTCTTCCGAGCCGCAACATCTCGAGTTCGTGACCGAAAATCGGTATCCAATCATGTCAATCGCCAATCAGAGTAACGATCGGCAGCCCGAGGAACGGCGCGCCAGCGGCGGCAGACGTATCGAGCGGACCACGGGGAGGAATCGGCTCCTTCGGTGGGGCTTGCTGCTTCTGGTCGGTCTGGTTGTACTGCTGTTGTTGTGGCTGGTGCTCAGCGGGTTGGGCGTGACGCGCCTGGCGGGCCAGGGAGTCGATCTCGTGCCCACGCGCGTGCTCCTTGCAGGCGAGGCGCCGCCAGTTCAGGCTGTGCCGGTGGGGTTAGAGCCGGTGTCGCGGGAGATCAACGCCGGTGTGCCGCCGATGGGCGCCCTGGCCTACGCCCCGCCGGAGATTTCGCCACGCTTCGCCGAGTACTATGCGCTGATGGGGGGCGTGCGGATCTTTGGTCTGCCGCTGGCGGCCCCGGAGGTGGTGAACGGGCGCGAGGTGCAGTGGTTCGAGCGGGCGCGGCTCGAGCACTGGCCCGAGTTTGCCGGCACCCCTTTCGAGGTTCAGCCGGGGCTGATCGGGAGGGAGTTCACCCAGGGACGCTCCTTTGCCCGCCCGAGCTTTTTTGTTGGCACGCCCGAGGTGCGCTTCATCCCTGAGACGGGGCACAGTCTGGGGGGGCGGTTCCTGCAGTTCTGGGAGACGTATGGCGGCGTGCAGGTGTTCGGCTTCCCGATTAGCGAGGAGTTCGACGAAGTGTTGCCCGATGGCCGCGCCTTTCGGGTGCAGTACTTTGAACGGGCGCGGATGGAGTACCACCCTGAGTTTGCCGGCACACCCGACGAGGTGCAACTCGGGCTGCTTGGCCTGGCCCTCTATCGTGGCGAGCCGCGCCCGACGACGGTGCAACCGGTGCCAACGCCAGTGCCGTTGCCGTAAGGACGTATGGCTGAGAGCGATCGCTTCATTGACGTGGCCCGCGCGCAGGGCTTCAGCGCCGAGGCCGCCGAGGCGGCCCTGGCGGCGTTGCAGGCGCGTCTGGCCGAGCGCGGTGTGCAGACGCGGCATTTCTACGGCTATCGCACCGCTGGCGGCGCCTCCGGAGCAGCAGAGAGTGGCGGGGAGGCGCGGCGTTCGCGCCTGCTGCTGATCTTCCAGAGCGCCGATGCAGCCCTCAGCTTCGCTCAACGCAACCACCTCGGACGGTCGCCCCGTCTGGTGACCCTGAGTCTCTCCCAGGCCCTGGCCGCGCTGCTCCAACGCCCGGCCATTCAGGCGCTCCTGATCGCCGATGAACCGGTTGAGGACGCTGCACCCGGCCTGCCACCCGGTCTCCGACTCGAACGTGAGGCGCTCGTTGACCTGCTAAGGTGACAACCGGCTCCGCCTGTTTGACCCGCGGCGCAGCACCGTTTGCAGCGTCGCGCCCCCCTGGACAATGCCTCAGGGTGTGACGAAACGTTCTGCACGTGCCGCGGCCCACCGGCCCGCCGGGAGCCCGAAGGCTCCGGCGAGCCTTGCGAAGGCTACCTCCGTAGCCTGCTGAAGCCGGCGCAGGCTTCGCCGTGAGCTCAGCCGAACGGCCGGCTTCGCATGACGTTGGCCCGCGGCTTCAGCCGCCGGGCGAAGGGGAACGTGCAGAACGTTTCGTCGCACCCAATGCCTCACACCTTCCCCACACCGTGCGCCGGGCATGGTATACTGCTTCCGCGATGCGCGCGAGAGAGGGACGTTCGGTGATGACCTTGCTGCGCCTGCTGGCTCGGATCTGGACGGTTGTCCTGGGCGGTACGGCGCTGGCGCTATGGCTGGCCCTGGTGGCGCGGGCCGCCATCCCTCTGACCCCCTTCGCGCCCGCCCCTACCGTACTGGCCGTCGAGCCGCCCGATCAGGCTGCCGACGTGCTGCCACGCACGGCGATCACCATCCGCTTTAGCGCCCCGATGAACCGCGCCGCGACTGCCGCTGCGCTACGCATCTCGCCGGACACACCAGGGAGCCGCACCTGGTCGCCCGATGCGACAACGCTAACCTTCCAGCCAGACACAACGCTGCTGCCCGCCGTCACCTACACCGTCAGCCTCGATGAGCGGGCGCTGGGACGCTGGTGGCGCCCTCTGGCCCAACCGGTCAGCGTGCGCTTCGGCACCGCCCCCCACCCCGCCGTGGTCGCCGCGCTGCCCGATGGCGCCGGGGTCGCGCCGGACACATCGCTGGCCGTGGTCTTCAGCCAGCCAATGGTCCTTCCAGGAGCAACTGGCCAGGCGGTGGAGATGCCACAGTTCCAGTTTGATCCGCCCTTCCCCACGACCTTCCGCTGGCTCGACCAGCATACGCTGCTGATCCGCCCGACGACGCCGCTCGCCCCGGCAACACCCTATACGGTCACCATTGCCCCCGGGCTCGCCGACCTGCGCGGCGTGGAG
>JAOACN010000648.1 GCA_026417815.1 Chloroflexaceae bacterium
GTGCAGCGCCATCCGCAGGTGCTGGAAGCGTATCTGGGAGTGAGCGATCCCGGTTTTCTCGGCCGGCAGGTTGGGATGGCGTGATATGCTCCAGGTGCGCGATCTCCACGTGGCCTATGGTCACGTTGCCGCCCTGAAGGGTATTTCGCTCGATGTCCAACCGGGCGAAATTGTGGCGCTGATCGGCAGCAATGGCGCCGGCAAGACCATGGCCCTCACCGCCATCTCGGGCCTGCTGCGCCCCAGACGGGGACGGATCGTCTTTGAGGGGGCGGAGATCAGCCGCCTGGCGCCCCACGAGATTGTGCGCCGCGGGCTGGTACACTGCCCCGAGGGGCGGCAGATCTTCGCGCGGTTGACCGTGGCCGAAAACCTGCGCCTGGCCGCCGGCCACCGCCGCGATCGCAACGGCGTGGCCCGCGACCTTGAACGGGTGCTGGACCTGTTCCCCATTCTCAACGAGCGCCAGCGACAGATCGCTGGCCTGTTGAGCGGCGGCGAACAGCAGATGCTGGCCCTGGGACGCTCAATAATGAGCGCGCCGCGGCTCCTGCTGCTCGACGAGCCGTCGCTGGGGCTCGCGCCGCTGGTGGTCGAACGCATCTTCCCGGTCATCGCCGAGTTGCGCAGCGAAGGGATGACCATCCTGCTCGTCGAACAGAACGCCTGGCAGGCCCTGCGCCTCGCCGATCGGGCCTACGTCATCGAAACTGGCGCCATCACCCTCAGCGGCCCCGCCTCCGCGCTCCTCGAAGATCCGCGGGTCAAAGCCGCCTATCTGGGGGCGTAGACGCCAGGCAGGTTTAAGGTGATTTTGGATTGCCGGATATAGCGTCTCGGGGAGACCCGCCGATGATGCGGATGGGAGGCCGCCAATGACCTACCTCCTCCAACAAACCGTCAACGCCCTCAACCTTGGCAGCATTTACGCCCTGGTGGCGATTGGCCTGACGATCGTCTACGGCATCCTGCGGCTGATCAACTTCGCCCATGGCGATATGATGACCCTGGGGGCCTACGTGGCCCTGGCGGCCCTGAGCGCCCTGGTTCTGCCCGTCTGGTCGGCGTTGCTCTTCGCCATGATCGTCGCCGGCGCGATCGGCGTCATCATTGAACGGCTGGCCTATCGCCCCCTGCGCGGCTCGCGGGAAGTGGCTATGCTGATCACCTCCCTGGCCATCAGTTCGCTGATCCAGAACAGCGCGACAATGGCGTTGACGGCCCAGCCGCGCCCGCTGCGCCTGCCCGCCGAGTTGACCCGCCGCGTCGAGTGGGCCGGGTTGACGATTGCGCCGATTGATGGTGTGATCCTGCTCCTCTCAATCGCCTTGATGGCGCTTCTGAGCCTGTTTGTCAAATACACGACGATCGGGATTGCCATGCGCGCGTGCAGCGAGCGGGTGCAGACCGCGCACCTGATGGGCGTGAACGTGAACCGGGTGATCGCGGTGGCCTTCGGCGTGAGCGCCGCCCTCGCCGGCGTCGCCGGGGTGCTCTGGAGCGGCAAGTTCGGCCTTGTGGACCCGTTTACGGGCTTCGTGCCGGGGCTCAAGGCCTTTGTGGCCGCGGTGATCGGCGGCGTTGGCAGCATTCCCGGGGCCATGGTGGGCGGGTACCTCCTCGGCTTCGCCGAGGTCTTCTTCGTCGCCTTCGCGCCCCCGGCCCTCTCTGGCTACCGCGATGCGTTTGTGTTCGTGCTGCTGCTGGCGATCCTGCTGGTGCGTCCGGCGGGGCTGTTTGGCCTGGAGGAGGGACGGCGCGCATGAGGCCCGTGTATGGCTGGCTGGCCCTCGGCCTGGGCGCGGCGCTGGTCGTGCTCGCCGAGTACCGGCTCAACGATTATTACCAGCGGGTGCTGGCGGTAGTGGCGATCAACGTAATTCTCGCCGTCAGTCTGAGCCTGACCAACGGCTTCAGCGGCGATGTGTCGCTTGGCCACGCGGCCTTTATGGCCATTGGCGCCTATGCCTCCGCGCTGTTGACCATGCCCGCGAGCATGAAACTGCTCGCCCTGCCCGACCTGCCCGCATGGCTGGCTCGCCTGGAACTGCCCTTCGCCCTGGCCCTGCTCGTCGGGGGCGCCCTGGCGGCCCTGGCGGCCTTCGTGGTCGGCATTCCGGTGCTGCGGCTGCGGGGGCACTATCTGTCGGTGGCCACCCTGGGCCTGATGGTCATCGTGCAGGTGGTGGCGCTCAACTGGCAGACGGTAACGCGCGGCGCGCGGGGGCTCAACGGCCTGCCCGCGCTCACCTCGCTCCTGTGGGCCTATGGCTGGATGCTGGTGAGCGTGATCATCATCTGGCGCCTGGTGCGCTCGCCGTTTGGGCGGGCCATGCTCGCCGTGCGCGAGGATGAACTGGCGGCGGCATGTCGGGGCGTCCGCGTTTTTCCGACGCGCATGCTGGCCTTCGTAGTCGGGGCCTTCTTCGCCGGCACCGCCGGGGCCCTCTGGGCGCACCTGATCACCGCCATCGCCCCGGCGTCGTTTTCGTTCTTCATCACCTTCAACGTCGTCGCCATGGTGGTGATCGGGGGCGCCGGCAGCATCACCGGGGCCGTCCTCGGCGGGGTGTTGATGACCCTGTTGCCGGAGTGGCTGCGCGGTGTGGAGACCAGTCTCGCCGTTGGCGGCCGGCCGCTCTACGGCCTGAGTCAGATCGTGATCGCCCTGCTCATGCTGCTGGTGATGATCTTTCGCCCGCAGGGCCTGCTCGGCGGGCGGGAACTGAGCGATCTGCTGCGCCGGCGCGAGCCGCTCCCCGCTGCCGAGAGCGAAGGGGCATAGTAGCGCGTCCGAGCAAGGCCGAAGCATTGGCGCAGCCAATGCTTCGGCCTTACTGGGCGCGGCGCATCGGTGCATCCCGCACGTCCCGCGCCGGACCGGTGCGGCGCGGCGACCAGCGCCGCTTGCCAAAACCGCGGACATCCCTATAATTGCACCATTCTCTCTTCGGAAAGCGGATACGGTCGCCCGGGGCGGCGTCGGGGAAGCGCTTCGAGCGTGCATGTTCCGTCCACGCTGTCGAGACGCCCCGAGTCAATCCACAAGCTACGATCCGCAATCCAAAATCGATCTGAAGGGGAGTCGCGCCATGAAACGCACACAACGAATGCTCTCCACGCTGGTCGCCGTCGTTCTGGTCACGCTGATTGCCGGATGCGGCGCGCCGGCGGCCCAACCCACCGCCCCTGCCGCCTCACCCGCTGCCTCGCCTGCCGCTGCAGCCGAAGCGATCAAGATCGGGGCCCTCTACGGCATTACCGGGGGCATGTCCTCGATTGACGCGCCCGGGCTGAACGGCATGAAACTGGCCGTCAAGGAGATCAACGCCGCGGGCGGGGTGCTGGGACGCCAGATCGAACTGATCGCCGTGGACGGCAAGACCGACCAGACCACCACGACCAACGCTGCCTCGGAGTTGATCAACGTGCATAAGGTCGTCGCCATCGGCGGTCTGAACGACTCGACCTTTGCCCTGGCCGCCGGGCCCATCGCCCAGCAGGCCGGCATCCCCTTCGTCACTGCGGGCGCCACGCTGCCGACCCTGCCGGAGCAGATCGGCGACTTTTTCTTCATGGCCCCCTTTGGCGATGACGCCCAGGCCTTCGCCATCGCCGATTACGCCATTGACGACCTGAAGGCGAAGACCGCCTACATGCTCGTGGATCAGGCCTATGACTTCACCACCGCCCTGGCGGCCTTCTTCAAGCAACGCTTCACCGAAAAGGGCGGCCAGATCGTCCTCGAGGACATCTATCGCTCCGGCGACACCGACTTTTCGGCGCAGATTGCCAAGGTCCAGGCGCTCAATCCTCCGCCCGATGTGCTGTTCATCTCGGCCATTCCCAACGAGGCCGGCATCACCACCCGGCAATTCCGTGAAGCTGGCCTGCAGATGCCGATCATTTCCGGCGACGGGTTCGACACCCCGCTGATCGCCGAGGTGGCCGGCGAACTGGCGGACAATGTGTTCTTCTCCACCCACGTCGCGCTGGACAACGTCGATCCGAAGGTGCAGAACTTCGTGCGGGCCTACACCCAGGAGTACGGCAAACCGCCGGAGAATGCCTTCGCCGTGCTCGGCTACGACACGCTGAACCTGATCGCCGATGCGATCAAACGCGCCGGCTCCACCGATCCCAAAGCCATCCGCGACGCCCTCGCCGCCACCCAGGGCTTCGCCGCCGTCACCGGGCAGATCACCTATGCCCCGGGGCAACGCAAGCCCAACAAATCGGTGACGATTATTCAGGTTCAGGATGGGGCGTATACGTTCGTCAAGGAGATTACACCATAGACTTCTGGGGTTTTCGGCGGGGCTTTGCCCCTCCGAAAACCCCTCCGTGTGAACCCTTCTGTTCGCGTACGTGTTCACACTTTTGGGAGCGAGGGCATCTTGCCCTCGAATCCTGACGAGGGCGGGACGCCCTCGCTTCCAGGTCTGCGGGGTCACCCCAACTCTGAACACGTACCTGTTCACCTCAGCGAGACATGACTTCCGTGCAAAGCATTCAAACGGCGATCCAGAACCAGCAGGTGCGCTTCGTGCGTTTCATCTGGTGCGACAACGCCAACGTGATCCGCGCCAAGGCCGTGCGGACGACGATGCTCGACGCCTACCTGGCCGGCAACGGGGTCGGGATCGCCGCCGCGCAGCAGGCCCTGCCGGTGATGTACGACGCCCTGGCCCCCGACACCGGCCTGACGCCCGATGGCGAGGTCCATATGCGCGCGGACTGGACGACCTTCGCCGCGCTACCCTACGCCCCCGGCCACGCCCGGGTGCTGACCGACATCTACGCTGGCGACCAGCCATGGAGCCACTGTCCGCGCGCCTTCCTCCGGCGCATGATCGCCGCCGCCGCCGCGCGGGACCTGAGCGTGTTCGCGGCCTTCGAGAACGAGTTCTCCCTGCTGCGCCCTGGCCCCGATGGTCCTGCGCCGTTTGACAACACTGTATTCTGCCAGACCGCGGCCCTCGATGGGGCGGCGGAGGTGATCAACACGATGACGGCGGCGCTGGAGGCCCAGGGCCTGCTGGTGGAGATGACCTACGCCGAGTCGGGGCCGGGGCAGTTCGAGCTGCCGGTGCGCTACGCCGACGCGCTGCGCGCGGCCGATCAGCAGATCGTCTTCCGCGAGACGGTCAGGGCCTGCGCGGCGCAGCACGGCCTGCTGGCTTCCTTTGTGCCCAAGATTTACCCCGATAAGGCGGGCAACGGCGCCCATCTACACCTCAGCCTGGCCCGGCAGGGCGCCAGTATCGTTACCGAGGCGGGCCAACCCCGCGCCCTGTCGGCGCCGATGCGCGCCTTTATGGCCGGGATTCTGGAGCATCTGCCGGCCCTGATGGCCCTGACCACCCCCTCCACCAACAGCTTCAAGCGCATCCGCCCGCGCTTCTGGAGCGGCGCGTTCACCTGCTGGGGCATGGGCAACCGCGAGGCCGCGCTGCGCGTGCCCATGCCCGATAGCGGCCTGCCGGTCACCAATGTTGAACTGAAGATCTGCGACGCCACGGCCAACCCCTATCTGGCCCTCGGCGCGGTGATTGCGGCGGGACTTGACGGTATTGACCGCCAGTTGCCCCTCGGCGATGCCGTGCGCGGCGACCCCGCTGATCTGTCCGAAGCCGAGCGGCTCGAGCGGGGCATCCTGCCCCTGCCCGCGACCCTCGGCGAGGCCATCGCCGCCCTGGAGCGCGACGATGTGCTGCTCGAGGCCCTGGGCGGCGACCTGGCCCGTTCCTACCTGGCCGTGCGCCGGGCCGAGTGGCAGGCCATGAAGGATCTGTCGCATGAAGAAGAAGTGCGGCTGATCCTGGAACGGTACTGAGAGGACTATTCGTGTACGTGTTCAGATGTACCGCAGAGCGCGCCGAGGAACGGAGAGGATGAACATTTTGAAGCCCTCCGCGTCCTCTGCGGTGCGAATGTGTTCGGTCGATGTGAACACTATGCCTATTCGTAGACGGGCTATGCCCGCTCATGCCCTTCCCTGCCTGGCGCATTGCCACCTCAGCTTATGTTGAAACTCGATCACCTGACCATCGTTGATCATCACGCGCACAACCTGCTGCGCCCCGAGGCGCTGAACGCCTTCTCGCTGGCGGCGGCATTTACCGAGGGCTACGACGCGGCGATTGTCAGCCGGCATGTGCGGCAGACGTTGTTCTTCAAGCGCAGCATGCGCCAGTTGGCCGAGTTGCTGGGCTGCGACCCGTCGCTAGAGGGCCTCCAGGCGCTGCGCGACCACCTGGGCCACGAGGCTATGGCGCAGCGGCTCTTCGATGCCGGCGGGTTCGCCGCCCTCATCCTCGACGACGGGTTCATGCCCGATCGCATTATGCCCACGCCGTGGCATGCGCGCTTCGCGCCCACCTTCCGCCTGATCCGCATCGAACACCTGGCCGCGCAGTTGCTGGAACAGGTTTCCGCCTGGGAAGACTTCGTGGACGCCTTTCGCGCCGGGCTGGAGCAGCGCGATCCTTCCGTGGTCGGGTTCAAGAGCATCGTGGCCTACCGCACCGGCCTGCGCCTGGCGCCCGCCGACCCATCGGCGGCCAGCCGGGCCTTCGCCGAGTTGCGCGCGGCGGTCGTCCGCGGCGCGCCGGCGCGCATCGCCGTCAAACCGCTGAACGACTGGCTGGTATGGACCACGATGGAAATCGCCGCCCGCGATGCCGTGCCGGTGCAGTTCCACACCGGCTTCGGCGACCCCGACCTCGACCTGCGCGAGGCCAATCCGCTGCACCTGCGGCCGCTCCTTGAACGGGCCGATCTGCGAACCGCGCCGGTCATCCTCCTCCACGCCGGCTATCCATTTACCCGCGAACTCGGCTACCTCGCCGCAGTGTATCCGAACGTGTACCTCGACCTCGGACTCGCCATCCCCTACCTCAGCCGCGCGGGGATGGAAGCGGTGGCCAGCGCGGCCCTGGAACTGGCCCCGATCAGCAAGATCCTCTTCTCCACCGACGCCCACCTTATCCCGGAGACATTCTATGTCGGCGCGCGCTGCGGGCGAGAGGTACTGGCCACGGTGTTGACCCGCTGCGTTGCCGACGGTGACCTGACCCTCGCCGAGGCCGAGGCGGCCGCGTCGGCCCTCCTGCGCGAGAACGCGATCGCCCTGTACGCTTTATCGTTGTGACGTTGCCCAGAAGGGTCCTCGCCGGCGAGGGTGGAGAAACCCGGTTTCCCCACCCCCCGCCCGGGCCCGTTGGCAAGACAAGCGGAAATCGGGTTGCCCCACCTCTCGCCAAAGGATTCCTGGGAGGGTGTCGCCCTCCCGGACCCTGCCCTCGGGCGGGCCGGGATGGGTACAGGGCTTGAGCAAGGTCCGTCTCCCACGACGGGGTCCCGTGCGACGTAGCCACCCCAGGGGTTATTTTTCGGTGGTTTGGGCGGCTACGCCGTCAAAACCACCGAAATAATCAGGGTTGGGGGCTTGCCCTATGAACTTTGCACAGGCCCCGGGGATAGGTAACTTGTCCCCTGGACAAGTTCCACAACCTGTGGCACAATCATGAACGAATAGTTCCCATTACGAAGCACCATAGGTAAGCGCCAGTCGCGCGGCCCAGGATAGGTGGCAGACATTGCCCGACTGGCAATCGTGGGCCGTAGTATTGTTGCGTCGTTGCAACCCGCATCTTCGATGGTGAAGGATGATCCTCGCCCCAGATTTATGCGCGCCCTATGTTCTCGCCCCGGCCAGGCCCGCGTTCCCGCGGCGCGTATCGCCGGGTGTTTTTGTTCCCCGGCAGGCAGGGGGCCGGGGAAAACCGGTTTGATCCGTGGGCGCAACCTTCAAGGTTGCGCAACCTTGAAGATTGCGCCTGCCACTCTTAATTCTACTTTGTCACTTTGCCCCTGGCGGGGGTTGCGGGGGCCGCAGGCCCCCACCGAACCTCCTCCCCGTGGAAGTCGCGGCAAGTGACAAAGCAGAGTTAATCGGTGGAAACCCTGTCGCACCTCAGTCGTCTACAGCTAGGACAAGGAGGCACCCATGACCCTCGGCGGCTTTGCCAATCGGATCGCCCACGTAGACCTCTCCGCCGGCACGGTGGAGTACCGCGGCATTCCTGAGTCCTGGGCCCGCAAGTTCATCGGCGCCCGCGGCCTCGCCGTCCGCTACATGCTCGAGAACGGCCCTCAGGTCGACCCCCTCGGCCCCGACAACCTCCTTTGCTTCATGAACGGCCCCCTCACCGGCACCGAAGCCAATATGAGCGGGCGCATGGCCAT
>JAOACN010000691.1 GCA_026417815.1 Chloroflexaceae bacterium
GCCAGCGGCAGGAACACCAGCACCGCAATCTGCCGCCCAACCAGCGAACTGAGGAGATTGACCATGTCATTGTTCATCCAGCGCCAGCCGCGCACGAACGTGTTGGGCGTGCCGTCCTTGCCAACCGTCTTTTCGGTCTCCTTGCCGTTGGGGTAGCGGTAGATCGCCTGCACCGTCGCGCCCATCAGACTGTCGGCCAGCGAACCGCCCAGACCGCCCAGCACCGCCGCGGGCAGGATCCACCACTGCCACGTCACCGGCTGACCGGAGAGGGTCTGGCCGATCCCGAAGCTCAAGAACATCACCAGGCCGATCAGCAGGCCGCCAAGGGCCGATGCCGTGGTGCCGAGGAGCGAGATACCGCCCGAGGTGCCCGGATCCACCGGCTTCCCGGTGGTAATCAGGCGCGGGCGATGGGGACTGAGCACCCCCAGTTCCGTCGCCCAGGTATCGGCGGTGACGGTGGCCATCACGCCCAGGAAGAGGGCCAGCAGCACCGGCGGCCCGCCGAGCATGGCGTAGAGCAACGCCAGCAACGCCCCGACACCGCCATTCGCCAGGGCCTGGGCCAGGTCGCGCCGGCCGCCCTTGGCAAACTTCTCGGCCGCGCGCTGCTCCTTGATGCGCTCCTTATAGTGCGACAGGGCGCTGCTGCTGACGAAAAACGCGATCAGGGCCAGGCCCCAGGCCCAGCCGCCAAAACCCATGGTCGCCGTGCCGGTGAGAATGGCGCCGGCCCAGCCCCCCATCGTCAGAGACTGGCGCCAGTAGGCCAGCCCGCCAATGGCCGTGCTGAGCAGTAAGCCCAGGCCGATTTGTGAGACATCAACGCCCACGGAGTCCTCCGGGTCATAGCTTTCTCCCCTGCGGGGAGGTTCGGAGGGGCCTTGCCCCTCCGAAAGAACAGGTTTTCTTTTTGGGGGCCTGCGGCCCCAAAGCTCCCGCTCGCGGCGTTCCAGGGCGCACAAGCAAGAGCTACCAGGCTTCCGGCAGATCGGTCACGGCGCCGAGGCTCGCCGAGGAGACCAGGCGCGCGTACTTGGCCAGCACGCCGCGGGTGTAGCGCGGGGCGGGCGGGGTCCAGGCGGCCCGGCGGCGGGCCAGTTCTTCGTCAGACACGTTGAGCTGGAGCAGGCGGGCATCGGCGTCAATGGTGATGCTGTCGCCCTCCTCGACCAGGGCGATGGCCCCCCCCACTGCCGCCTCGGGGGCGACGTGGCCAACAACCAGGCCGTAGGTGCCGCCGGAGAAGCGCCCATCGGTGATCAGGCCCACACTGTCGCCCAGGCCCGCGCCGATGATCGCCGAGGTGGGGGCCAGCATCTCGCGCATACCCGGCCCGCCCTTTGGCCCCTCGTAGCGGATCACCACCACGTCGCCGGCGACGATCTTGCCCGCCAGGATCGCCTCCAGGCAGGACTCCTCATTGTCGAAGACCCGCGCCGGACCGGTGATGCGGCGCTGCTTAATGCCGGTAATCTTGGCCACGCAGCCCTCTTCGGCCAGATTGCCGCGCAGGATGGCCAGGTGCCCCTGGGGGTAGAGCGGCGCGTCGAAGGGCCGGATCACCTCCTGACCCTCTGGCGGCGCATCGGGCACTCCGGCGAGGGTCTCGGCGATCGTCTGCCCGGTGATGGTCAGCGCGTCGCCGTGGAGCAAGCCGGCGTTGAGCAGCATCTTCATCACCTGGGGGACCCCGCCCACCTGGTGCAGATCGGTGGCGACGTAGCGACCGGAGGGCTTCAGGTCGCAGAGCACCGGCACCCGCGCGCGGATGGCCTCGAAGTCGTCAATGCTGAGGGGGACCTCGGCGGCATAGGCGATCGCCAGGAGGTGCAGCACGGCATTGGTCGAGCCGCCCAGGGCCATCACTACGGTGATAGCGTTCTCGAAGGCCTTGCGGGTGAGGATCTGGCGCGCGGTGCGGTTGGCGCGAATGGCCTCAACCAGCACCTCGCCGGAACGGGCAGCGCTCTCGGCCTTCTCCGGGTCCTCGGCGGCCATGGTTGAGGAACCGGGCAGGCTGAGCCCCAGGGCCTCAATGGCCGAGGACATCGTATTGGCGGTATACATCCCGCCGCAGGAGCCGGCCCCGGGGCAGGCGTGGCGCTCGATCTCGAGCAACTCGCGCTCATCAATGCGACCCGCGCTGAACTCGCCGACCGCCTCGAAGGCGCTGACGATGGTCAGATCGCGGCCCTTGTAGTGGCCGGGCTTGATCGTGCCGCCATAGACGAAGATGCTGGGAATATCCAGCCGGGCCATGGCGATCAGCGCCCCGGGCATGTTCTTATCGCAGCCGCCGACCGCCAGAATGCCGTCCATCCGCTGGGCGTTGACCACCGTCTCAATCGAATCGGCAATCACCTCGCGGCTGACCAGGGAGAACTTCATGCCCTCGGTGCCCATCGAGATCCCGTCGCTGACGGTGATGGTGCCGAAGATCTGGGGCATGGCCCCGGCGGCGTGGATAGCCGCCTCGGCGCGCGCGGCCAGGGCGCCGAGACCGGCATTGCAGGGCGTCAGCGTGCTGTGGGCATTGGCCACGCCGACGATTGGCTTGCCAAAGTCCTCATCGCCAAAGCCCACGGCGCGCAGCATCGCCCGGTTCGGCGAGCGCTGGGGCCCTTCGGTGATCAGCCGGCTGCGGCGATTGTCCGTCATTGGTCGCCTCCTCACAAGGATCGTCCATCTTCCCGCATCGGTCATCGGGCAGAGGGGGCAGGCGCAACCGTCGTCGGCGCCCTCTCCGCCGAGGGCCGGATGCGCCCTTTATTGTACCAGCATCCGCTGCTGGCTGTGTTGGCGCGCGGGCCCAAACGGCGCGCCTGGTGAAGCAGGCGATCAGGTTGAGCGCAGTACCATACGTTCCGCAGCCATAACTAGCCTGCACAGCGCGATCGTCCTGCGACCCGCCCCTCACCGCCTCTCAGGTGTAGGGTTTTTCGAGCGAGAAGGGGTTTTCGGCATTCCAATGCGCTTGCGATCCTCACCCCCCTACCCCCATCTTCACCCGTGGTGGAGATGGGGAGTTGGGCGTCCCAATGCCCCAGATCGCGAATGTGACGCGAGGATGTGCCGGAAAACCCTACACCTGAGAACCCCTCACCGCTCCCCCGCGCCCCGGCGCGCCACCACGGCCAGCACCACCAGCGCCAGGGCCTGGAGACCCACCGAGAGGGCGATCAGCGCCGGCAGCGCCAGGTCGTAGAGCACCCCCAGCGC
>JAOACN010000714.1 GCA_026417815.1 Chloroflexaceae bacterium
AGATGTGTATAAGAGACAGGCCCTGGCCGTGCCCTTCATCGTTATGGCCGTCATTGACGGCGCGGCCCGTCTCCGTAGCGCGGCGGACGCGGCCCCGCCCGGCGCGAAGGCGCGCCGCTGGCGCGCCGATCTGATCTTTACGACGGTGGTTGTGGGCCTGACCAGCGCCCTGCTGGTGGATCAGCCCCTCAACCCGGCCTTCTGGATGGGCCTGCCGGGACAGGGGCTTGATCCGTCGGCCTATGGGGTGACCGGCCGCGACCGGCTCAAGGATCGCTTTCTGGCGACCCACGCGCCGCCCCCCGCGGCGCCAGTTGCCGCCTCGATGTTTCTGGCCCCACGTCTGGCCAACCGCGACACCCTCTATGTCGTGCGGTATCCCGACGATCCCGGCGGCGAGCGTCTGCCCGCGCTGCTGCCCCGGGTTGACTATGTGCTGGCCGACGCGCTCTTTGACTGGCGTACCGTTGATGGCAACACGATACTCGGCGGCGCCGCCTACGAGCGCCGCGAGATCGCCCTGCTCCTGCGCGACCCGGCCTTTGGCCTCACCGTGGCCGAGGATGGGTTGCTCCGCTTCGAGCGGAACGCCAGCGCGCCGCTGCAACAAACTGTACTGCTGGCAACATCGAACGACCTTCCGGAGCAAACGGCCTACTTCGGCCCCATCCGGCTCCTGGGCGCCGAGCTGGCGCCGCTGGAGGGACGGCGCTACCGGGCCAGTTTTGCCTGGATGGCCACGGCGCCGCTTCCAACCGACCGCAGCCTCATCCCCGTAAGCACCCTCGACGGCGTGGAGGGGCGGATCGTGCACCTGCCGACCTTTGCCCTCCTGCCCACCGCTGAGTGGCCGGTAGGGGCGATTATCCGCGAGCAGTTCGACCTGGAAGTGCCCGCCGATCTACCAGCGGGAAGTTACACCTGGCGCGTGGGCTGGTATGACCCGGCCCACCCCGAGGCCTACGCGACCGACGAACGCAGCCAGTTCCTGGGCGCGGCCCCGGCCACGGTTGGGGCCATCGAGGTCTCACGGGCCGTATCAAAACGATGATTGTGGCCGGGCCATAGAAGGCGGGCTTCGGCCTGCCACGAAAACCGCGTATCGTGCCTGACGGGAGGGTGTACGTGTTCACACTTCGCGTTGAAAAGCCGTGAGGCACCACCAATGAACTGCTGGCACTGCGAGCGACCGGCCCACGGGGTGTGCATCTTTTGCGGGCGCGCGGTGTGTCGCGAGCACGCCCGTGAGATGCCGCATATCGTGGCCCTTTACCATAGCCAGAAGGGCGGGCATCGGGCGATCGTCACCGCGCGGACCCTGTTCTGCGGAGTCTGCGAGCCACGCGAAGATCCTTTAGATATGCCGGAACTGCGGTGAAAAGGCGGGAAAGCAGGGGTCTCCCTACTTTTTCGGCTTAGCGCAGAGGTCGCAGAGGACAGACGGTTGGAAAACCCTCTGCATCCCTCAACGATGGCGGCGCGAGCGCAGCGAGCCATGCGGCTCGGGGTCCTCAGTGGATCAAGCATTCCGGTCAGTGCTCTAACGCGCCACCGGCTGCCGGCGCAGATAGGCGCCGCGAATGGCCCGCAGAACCTCTTCGAGTTCAAAGGGCTTCCGCAGGACCTCGACGGCGCCCAGCCGGCGGGCCTCGTCAATCTGGCTGCCAGTGGTCTGCCCGGTGAGCACCACCACGCGCGCATCGGGGTCAATGGCGCGCAGTTCGCGCAGCAGGTCCAACCCGCTCATACCCGGCATGGCCAGGTCAGTGAGCACCACATCAAAATCGCCGGCCCGGTAGGCATCGAGGGCCATCTGCCCATCGGGGCAGAGGGTCACCGTGTGGCCGATCTGCTCCAGCAGCTTTCGTAGCGAGCGTCCGACCTGGGCATCGTCTTCGGCCAGCAGCAGGCGCAGGCCCGGCAGTTCCGCCGGCTCGCGTTCGGTTTCCGCAAGGGCCGCAGCCTCTTCAGGCGTGGCCACCACCGGCAGGCGGATGCGCATGGTGGTGCCCTTGCCCGGCTCACTCTCCACCTCGAACTCACCGCCGTGGCTCTTCACGATGCCATAGGAGACCGAGAGCCCCAATCCGGTGCCGGGGGTGGCGCTGCCGCCCAGAGCGCCCTTGGTAGTGAAGAACGGCTCGAAGATCTTGTCGCGAATGCTCTCGGGAATGCCGCTGCCCGTATCGCTTACTTCCAGGACGATCTCGCGCTCGTCGCCGTCGAGGCGCACCGTCAGCGTGCCGCCCTGGGGTTTCATCGCGTCGCGGGCGTTGGTGAGCAGATTGAGGAAGACCTGGGCGAGTTGCCCGGCGTCGCAGATGGTAGGCGGCACCGGCTGGAACTGGCGTACCACCTGGATATGATGCTTGCGCAGTTCCAGTTCCATCAAGGTGAGCGTGCCTTCGACCGCGTCGTGGAGATCGGTCAGTTCGCGACGCGGCTCCTGCCGGCGGGCGAAGGTGAGCAGGCTGCCGGTGATGCTCTTGCCGCGCTTGCAGGTGTCTACCACCACCTTGAGCGACTCGTTCTTGCTCTCTTCGTCTTCCGCGGCCAGACCGAGCTGGGCGTAGCCGAGCATGCCTGCCAGGAGATTGTTGAACTCGTGGGCGATGCCGGCGGCGAACGTGCCCACCGCGGCCAGTTTCGACGACTGGATCAACTCGGCCTGGGACTCCTGGAGGCGGCGGAAGAGGCGCGCGTTGGCGATCACCGTGGCGGCCTGGCGCGCGAAGGCCATCAACACGCGCTGCTCGTCTTCCCGCAGTCCCCGAATCTCGGCGAAGGTGAGACAGACCGCGCCCATCACCCGTTTGTCGTCAACCAGCGGGATGCAGACCAGCGAGTTCCAGAACACGCCCTGGGTCAACTCGGGCAGAGGCGCCAGGGTCTGGGTATGCTGGTCAGTGAACATCATCACCCGCTCGCGGCTGAGCACGGCCTCATAGCTCCTGGGGAGGGGCACGGTGAAGGGCCCGGGTCCACCGGCGGCGACGGGAAGGTTGTGCCAGGCCACCAGTTGCGGCGCCTGCTGATCATCAAGCAGAACGACCCAGCCATTGGTGGCGTTCATCTGGCCGGCCAGGCGATCCACCAGCACCTGAAGCATGGTCGGCACGTCGCGGCTGGTAATCAGCGCGACCATGAGATTTTGCAGGCGCTCCAGTTTCTCGGAAAGGGCAGTCGAGTTGCTGGCCATGGCGCGCAACTCGTTGCTGTAGCGCGCCACGTCGCTCTGGTTGCGCAGGGCGTTCTGGAGCAGCACCATCGGCACGATGCCCAGGGCAATGGCAATGCCGCTGATTTGCCAGAGCAGCGCCAGCAGGCCCCCGAGGGGCGCCAGCAGGAACACGTACCACGTCAACTCGTCGCGGCGGGGACGCAACCCGGCGCCGAGGGGCGTGCCGGCGCTGAGCCTGGCGAGCAGCGCGGCGGCCCCGCGTTCCACCAGGTAGAAGACGGCGCCGGTGAGCAACAGGCCCCCCAGGGAGGCAAGCGACGTGTAAGGCATCGCATCCCCACCGGCGTCCACCGTCCACGTGCCCACGTGGAGCGTCGCCACGGCCACGCCAGCGGCGGCCGCGAGCCAGCGCACGGCGACGGTCGAGAGCACGTGCCACCATTCCTGGTCGCGCGCCAGGGCGGCGCAGAGCGTGCCGAGCAGGATGGCCGCCAGCAGCGCCGGCCAGGCCAGCGAGGTCAACGCGCCGATCAGCACCGCCACGGCAATGCTGACGATCCGCCCGTCGTCCATCTCAAAGGCGGTGAGATCGGCGACGGTCAGCATAACGGCGAAGATCAGCGCCGCGAGGAACTCCGCCAGCGAGGGCGGCGCCCAGAGCAGATGCAGCCCGCCGCCAGCCACGACAAGCGCCAGCGACCAGAGAGCGGCAAGATACAGTTGTGCGCTGCGGGGCAGAACTCGCATAGGCGCCTGGTCAGGATGGAGGAGGGCGAAAACCCGGTTTCCCCGCCCAATCGAAGGGCTCGGGAGGGCTGTGCCCTTCCAGGAGAATACCTTTGTAAACCAGCCTTGGAACGTCTCGAAGGTCGCAGGGCTGATGCAACGTCCGCCTCCAGCGGGGGGATCGGGGCGGCGTAGCCGCCTGATACGGTCATGTTTCATTGGTTTTGGCCGTTACACCGCCAAAACCAACGAAAAACCCGGTGTTTGGGGCCAACCCCGAAGACGTTGCGGCAGCCGTGTCGCAGCTCGTGAGATCCTTTGTAAGCGTGACCAAACCAATTACACTATACCGTAAGATTGTACCAACCATGATTACGGGGTTGTAAGAAATGCGCGCACAACCGCGTTGAAGTGCTCGGGCCGTTCGTCCTGGACCAGCAAGGAGGCGCGATCGATCACTTCCAGGCGAGCGCCACGGTTGGCCGCCAGGAAAGCGTCGGCCTGGCGGAGCGGTGTGGTGGTGGCCTGTTTGCCCCAGACAATCACCACTGGCTGCCGCAGCCTCGGGAAGCTCTCGCGCACCGAGCAGTTGAGCAGCCCGGAAAGAAAACAGATCGGTGCGTAGTAGGCCCCCGGGCGGCGGCAGGTCAGATAGAATCCATCGAGGGTCTCGGGGGTGATACAGTCAGGATCGTGATAGGCCTGTGAGCGCAGGAAGAGGCGCATGCTGGCGCGGCTGGTCAGGCTTTCGTACAGACCACGCCCGATGGGGCCGCGCAGCACCCGATAGGCGGCCCAGCCAGCCGGTCCAGCCGGGTCGGCGAGTTGCTGGAAGCCAGTCGGGCACACCAGCACCAGGGCGCTGACCCGCTCGGGCCAGCGATCGGCGGCGACAATGGCGTAGGCGGCGCCGAGGGAACTGGCAATCAGCGCCGTCGGCGCGCCGATGTGTTCAAGGGCGGCGCCGATCTGGGCGATGTAGTCCTCGGGGCCGTAGCTGCGGGCCGGACGATCGCTGTTGCCGTAGCCCAGCAGGTCAATGGCGTGCACCGAGAAGGAGTCTTGCAGGTCCCTGAACGGGGCGCGCATCTCGAAGGCCGACGCGGCGGCGTTGATACTGTGAACGAGGAGCACGGGCCGTCCGTTGCCGGCGCGGTACAGGGCAAGACGGTGCCCGTTCCAGTTCAGGATAGCCGGCTCGACGGGGAGCAGGCGCAGGGGTGAAACTGTCATAGTGGAGTATTGGTGAAGGCGCGGCATGCCACGCCCATAGTATGCATGTACGCAGCGGTGCTACAGGGTTGATGCAAATCCGTCTTCGGCGCCTGGCTTGGGGCGGCCAGGCCGTCCTGGAAGGTGGTTTTTCATCGATCTGGGCGGCTACGCCGACAACATCAACGAAAACCCAGGAGTTTGGGGCTTGCCCGTTGCATCAGCCCCGCGCGGCCCGAGCGGCAGGCTGCGCCCGCCATCGTGATCAGTATATAATAGTCGTGTGGAACGTCAAACACAACCTGCGCCGGCCACTCTGGTTTTCGAGGTGGCTCCCCTCGATGCCTATGCTCGCCGGCTTACGGCGGGTCTGGCCTATCTGGGCGGCCTGCTGATGCTGCCGTTGCTCTTCGCCTATCTGGCGAACCTGCGCTGGGAAGGGTTGATTGTGCCCGTGGCGCTGGCCCTGGCAGTGGCGATGTTCTTGCTGCTCACCTACGGCGCCCAGCCGCGCCGTTACGAGATCGACGCGAAGCACCTGGTGGTCCGGCGGCGCTGGCTGCCGGCCCTGCGCGTGCCGCTGACGATCATCACCGGCGCGTCGCTGGCTTCGCATCTGGCCGACGCGCCCCGGCGCGGGGTGCGCTTCGCCTTCAACGCGGGGATCTTCGGCTACCAGGGGCCGTTCCGGCTCGCCCCGTTCGGCGAGGTGTTCTTTCTTGCCACGAACCTCGAGCGCCTGGCAGCCGTGGGTCGCGAGGGGCGCCCACCGCTCATTCTCAGCCCTGCCCGCCCCCGCGCCTTCGTTGAGGCGCTGAACGAGTGGCGCGTCCAGCAGGCCCTCGAGGCCCTGGAGCGCAGCACCCCCCGGCCACCCGAACAGGCGCCGGCCCCTATTACGGCGCCCGAGCCAGGTAAGGCCGCCCGGTAGCGTGACCAGAGACTCGCACCAGAACCCAGGGGTAAGATACGATAGTGTTCACATCTACCGAATACGTTCGCACCGCGGAGGGCCTCAAAACGTTCATCCTCTCCGTTCCTCTGCGTGCTCTGGGGTACATCTGAACACGTACGGAGATACCACCATGACCGGTCCGCCGCCCGTTCTGCCCGAACTCGACCCCACTAAACCGCCGCCACCCGAGTACCTGCCGGACTACGAGCAGTTTGTCACCGAAGATGACGCGCCGGTGGACAATTTCTTCTCCGAGAAACAGCAACGCCTGCTGACCGAACCGATCTACAGCGCCAATGTGGCGGCGCGCCTGGGGCGTCCCATTCTGGTGGCAGCGAACGTGGGCATCTTTTTCGGCGAAGGGCAGCCGGCGATCGTCCCTGATGTGCTGGTCAGCCTGGACGTGCATCTGCCGGACGATCTGTGGCCCAAAGCTAACCGCTCCTACTTCATCTGGCGCTTTGCCAAGCCGCCGGACGCGGTGATCGAGATCGTTTCGAACCGCGAAGGTGGT
>JAOACN010000134.1 GCA_026417815.1 Chloroflexaceae bacterium
AGCGGGGGGTGGGGAAACCTGGTTTTCCCACCCCCCTACCCAGTCATCGAACCCACGAAAACCGTTCCTGAAGGCTCTCAACGGTCCAGACCCCATCCCGCAGGGCGCGAATGGCCTCCACCGCGGCGGCGGCGCCGGACAGGGTGGTGAGGGTGGGCACACCGTAGACGATCGCGGCGCGACGGATGGCGGCTTCGTCGAAGAAACTGGCCTTGCCCAGGGGGGTGTTGACGATCAGGGCGATCTGGCCGTTCTTGATATAGTCCACGACGTTGGGGCGGCCCTCGTTGACCTTGTAGATGGTGGTGACGGTGATCCCGCGCTCCCGCAGAAACGCCGCCGTGCCGCCGGTGGCCAGCAGCGTGAAGCCCAGGGCTTCCAGGGCGCGGGCAATGGGCAGCAGGGTGGGCTTGTCGCGGTCGTTGACGCTGAGAAAGGCGTTGCCGCTGAGGGGCAGACGCTGGCCGCAGCCAAGCTGGGCCTTGGCGAACGCCTCGCCAAAGGTGGCCCCGCTGCCCATGCCCTCCCCCGTGGAACGCATCTCGGGGCCGAGCAGGATGTCCACGCCGGGGAAGCGCGCCCAGGGCAGGACGACCTCTTTGACGTGGTAGCGGGGGGCGTGGGAGTTGAAGATCTGCGCTTCGCCCTGTTCAATCACCTCGCGCCAGGCGCTCAGCGGCTTGCCCGCGGCGCACTGCACGGCGATCTGCGCCCAGGGCACGCCGGTGGCCTTGGCCACGAAGGGCACCGTGCGCGAGGCCCGCGGATTGACCTCGAGCACGTAGACCACGTCGTCCTTCATGGCGTACTGGACGTTCATCAGACCCACCACGCCCAGTTCGCGCGCCAGGCGCACGGTGTGCTCGCGCATGGCGGCGACGTGCTGCGGCGCGACCATGTAGGTGGGGATCACGCAGGCGCTGTCGCCGGAGTGGACGCCGGCCAGTTCGATCTGTTCCATGATCCCGGCAATGACCACCTCCTGCCCATCGGCCACGCAATCCACGTCCATCTCGAAGGCGTCTTCCAGGAAGCGGTCAATCAGCACCGGATGCTCGGGCGAGGCCTCCACCGCCTCGCGCATGTAGCGCTCCAGCGTCTCGTCATCGTAGACGATGGCCATGGCGCGCCCGCCGAGCACGTAGGAGGGGCGCACCACCACCGGGTAGCCAATGGCGGCGGCGACCTGGCGGGCCTCCTCCCAACTGGTGGCGCTGCCGTGGGCCGGGGCAGGAATGCCCAGCCGGTCGAGCAGGGCGCCGAAGCGGTCACGGTCCTCGGCCAGGTCAATCGCTTCGGGCGGGGTGCCCCAGATCGGCACGCCGGCGGCCTCGAGGGCGCGGGCGAGCTTGAGGGGCGTCTGACCCCCAAACTGGATGATCACCCCGTCGGGGCGCTCAAGCTCGACGACGTTGAGCACGTCTTCGAGCGTCAGCGGCTCGAAGTAGAGCCGGTCGGCGGTATCATAGTCGGTCGAGACGGTCTCAGGGTTGCAGTTGATCATGATCGTCTCGTAGCCCATATCGCGCAGGCCGAACACGGCGTGGACGCAGCAGTAGTCGAACTCGATGCCCTGGCCGATGCGATTGGGGCCGGAGCCGAGGATGATCACCTTCTTGCGGTCGCTGACATCGGCCTCGTCCTCGCTCTCGTAGCTGGAGTAGAGATAGGGCGTGAAGGCGGGAAACTCCGCCGCGCAGGTGTCCACGCGCTGGAAGGTGGGCACAATGCCCAGTTCCTTGCGCCGGGCGCGCACCTGGAGTTCGGGCGGGCCATTGGCGGCGCCGCTCTCGACGCGCAGCAGGAAGGCCAGTTGAGCGTCGGAGAAGCCCATACGCTTGGCCTGGCGCAGCAGATCGGCGGGCACGGTCTCCAGCGTAAAGGCCCGCAGGCGCCCTTCCAGGTTGACGATCTGCTCCATCTGGTGCAGGAACCAGGGGTCAATGCGCGTCAGGGCGCTGATCTGCTCGACGCCCATGCCACTCTGCAGGGCGTAGCGGATGTAGAAGTACCGCTCGGGGTTGGGCGTGATCAGGCGCTCGCGCAGGCGCTCGGGGTTGATGCGGTCCTTGCCATCGGCGCCCCAGCCCAGGCGGCCCTGCTCCAGCGAGCGCCAGGCCTTCTGGAAGGCTTCGGGAAAGGTGCGCCCGATCGCCATCACCTCGCCGACCGACTTCATGCTGGTGGTAAGGGTCTGATCGGCCTGGGGGAACTTCTCGAAGGCCCAGCGGGGGATCTTCACCACCACATAGTCGAGGGTCGGCTCGAAGCTGGCCGGGGTTTCACGGGTGATGTCGTTGGGCAACTCGTCGAGGGTATAGCCGACGGCGAGCTTGGCGGCAATTTTGGCGATGGGGAAACCAGTGGCCTTGGAGGCCAGGGCCGAGGAACGGGAGACGCGGGGGTTCATCTCGATAACGTAGATGCGCCCGTCGTCGGGATGCACGGCGAACTGCACGTTCGAGCCGCCGGTCTCGACACCCACGGCGCGTAGCACGGCGAGGCCCATATCGCGCATACGCTGGTACTCGCGGTCGGTGAGGGTCATCGCCGGGGCGACGGTGACCGACTCGCCGGTGTGCACGCCCATGGGGTCAATGTTCTCAATCGAGCAGACGATCACCCCGTTATCGGCGCGGTCGCGCATCACCTCAAGCTCAAACTCCTTCCAGCCCAGGACGCTCTCTTCAACCAGCACCTGGGTCACCGGCGAGGCATCGAGACCGCGTTCAACGATCTCCTTGAACTCCTCCAGGTTGTAGGCGATCCCGCCGCCCATCCCGCCGAGGGTGAAGGAGGGGCGAATAATCGCCGGAAAGCCGGTGCGGGCCACGATGGCCAGGGCCTCCTCGACGGTATGGGCGGTGCCTGAGGCGGGCACCTCGAGGCCAATCTCGATCATTTTATCCTTGAAACGCTGGCGACCCTCGGCGACACGCACCGCCTCGACCGAGGCGCCGATCAGTTCGACGCCATAGCGCTCGAGCACCCCGGCCTCGTGGAGTTCGACGGCCAGGTTCAGGGCGGTCTGCCCGCCGACGGTGGGAAGCAGCGCGTCGGGGCGTTCCTTGGCGATGATACGCTCCAGGCTCATCGCGGTAAGCGGCTCGATGTAGGTGGCATCGGCCAGCCCCGGGTCGGTCATAATCGTCGCGGGGTTGGAATTGACCAGCACGACGCGATAGCCCTCTTCGCGCAGGGCCTTGCAGGCCTGGGCCCCCGAATAGTCGAACTCACAGGCCTGGCCGATCACAATCGGGCCAGAGCCGATAATCAAGATGGTATGCAGATCCGTGCGCCTGGGCATCGCTCGTATGCAACTCCTGAACGGGGAGCGTGGGTTCCTCCGCTCCGCTTAGCGGTCACCGCTGAGGATTATACCTGATCTTCCCGGGGAGCGCGGGGATGCCAGCTTCTCCGGGCGCCTTGCCCGGGCGCGGCGCGCAGTCGTGTCACCTGGAGATCAGCGGCAGGAGTACTTGCGGGACGGTATACCCGATGCGCGCGCCGCGTAGCAGATGCGCGGCGGACCCGACGCCCGGGGCCGAGTGCCCCCGCAGCCCCCGCCCAGACGAAGCCTTGTTGTAGTATCTCTACGTTGTCACTTGCCGCAGCTTCCGTGCGAGGAAGTTCGGAGGGGCCGCAGCCCCCCGCCAGGGGCAACGTGACAAAGTAATCAGGCGACTTCCATACTCATTTATAAGCAACGATAACCTCGGACGGAAATAACATCTGCTGGTAATACTCTCGCACTTCAACGCTGAAACCGAGCTGTTGTAATCTCTCTTTCAACTTGATACCACGACAACCGCCCATGGTTTTCGGCGAAATGCTGTAGACAAAGTCGTAAATCTTACTCCCAAAGCGTTCGCCTTCGGTCATATTTACCATGATAAGTTTCCCGTTCCGTTTTAGAACACGTCTGTATTCCAGCAGAATACCATCCATGTCATCGAACGGGATAAGGTCGAGCATGTAATGATTTGTCAGTATGTCAATCGATTCGTCTTTGACACCCAGATGAAAGGCCGTTCCCACAGCTAGAGCGTAGTTCGCTCTGGATAGTCCTCTGAGGCGTCTTTTTGCTTTTTCGAGCATCCCCCTCGATAGATCGACACCTATATTGATACCGTTTGGGTTGCGTTTAACTATTTCATGAAACGCCAATCCTGTCCCCACGGCAACCTCAAGAATGGACTGACCATCTTGAATCGCCGCAAGTTCAAGGGCTCTGTTCCTTGCGTCTGTTTCGGTCAAGATCGCCCACATATCATAGAGTGGCGCGATCCTGTCATACAACAATCGAATGTGCTCTTGGGCGATCCTTGCGTCGAGGGGTCTGTTATCCGGGCCGCGGGATGCGCTGCCCATGGTTCTCTCCTCTGGTGTTGTTGACCCCCGCCCCCCTGACGCGGCGACGAAGCGCAGCCATTCGCTGCCGTTGATGAATACGACAACGAGACTTCTCATTGCAGGGGAGGCCCGGAGGGCTGCGCCCTCCGCGATCCTCCCCTCATGCGGGAGTGTGGGAAAACCCGGTTTCCCCACGCTCCTTCAAACGACCGGGAGGAGGGTCTTCTGTGAGGGCGTGGTCTTCCCAGCCCTTCCCATTCGAGAAACCGGATTCAGGCAGCCAGTTCGGCCCACTGGTCGTACTTCGTTGCCAGGAGGGTCTCGAGTTCGGCGTACTGGGTGCCGAGGGAGGTGATCCGCTGCACGTCGCGGGCGGCGCTGGCCCGCTCCAGGTCGGCCTTGAGCCGGCCAAGTTCCTGTTCGAGCATGGCCACTTCGGCTTCCAGCGCCGCCAGGCGCTTCTTGCGCTGGCGCTCGTGCGGCGCGGTGGTTTCGGGCGCCGCCGGGCGCGCCGCTGTGGGTGGAGGAGCAGGCGCGCGCGCCGCCTGGGCCTCGGACGGCGCTGCGGCGGCCGCTTCGCGGGCGGCGACGAAGTCGCTGTAGCCGCCGAGGTACTCGCGGATGCGCCCCTGCTCGACGTGCCAGACCTTGTCGGCCAGGGCGTCAATGAAGTAGCGGTCGTGGGAGACGAAGAGGATCGCGCCGGGATACTCCTTGAGCACCCCCTCCAGGGCCTCGCGGGCGCCGATGTCCAGGTGGTTGGTCGGCTCGTCGAGGATGAGCAGGTTGCCCGGCAGCAGCGTGAGTTGGGCCAGGGCCACCCGCGAGCGTTCGCCGCCGCTGAGGTCGCCGACGCGCTTGAAGACATCGTCGCCGCTGAAGAGGAAGCGCCCCAGCAGGGTGCGCGCCGCGGCTTCGCCGAGGGTCGGGCTGGCGCGCGTCAGTTCCTCCAGCACGGTCGCGTTCCAGTCAAGGGCGTCGTGGCCCTGGGCGTAGTAGCCGATCTGCACCTGGTGCCCCAGGCGCGCCTGGCCCCGCAGCGGGCGCACCTGGCCGAGAATGGTCCGCAGCAGGGTCGTCTTGCCGCTGCCGTTAGGGCCAAGGAGCGCCACGCGCTCGCCGCGATGCACCTCGAGACCATCGGCGCGCAGCAGCACGCGGGGGTCGGCGTCCGGGCGATTGCCGGGGAAGCCGACCACCAGGTCATCGAGCGCGAGCGCCAGGGCGCCGCTGCGGAGCTGGGTGTCGAGGAAGAGACGCAGGCGCGCCGGTTCGCGGGGCCGCTCGATGGCCTGCTCGCGCTTCAGCCGTTCCAGGCGCTTCTCGCGGCCCTTCGCCTCGCGGGCGCGCTGGCCGGCCTTGTAGCGGCGGATGAACTCCTCCGTGCGAGCGATGAACTCCTGCTGGGCGCGGAACTCCTTCAGCCGCCGTTCCATCCGTTCGGCCTTGAGTTTCAGGGAGCGGTTGTAGGGGGCCGGGGAGTCCTCCAGTTTGCCGAAGGCCACT
>JAOACN010000155.1 GCA_026417815.1 Chloroflexaceae bacterium
TCCATCAGAATCGGCCGTCCCCACGGGCGGTCCGTTTCGCCCGGCAGCTTGTTCGTCGCATCGATGCCGAGCTTGCCGCCGAGACCGGCCACCGGCGAGGCGAAATCGAGGTAATCGATCGGGGTGTTGGCCACCAGCAGCGTGTCGCGCACCGGATCGACCCGCGTGCTGATCGCCCAGATGACCTCTTTCCAATCGCGCGCGTTGATGTCATCGTCCACCACGATGATGAACTTCGTATACATAAACTGGCGCAGGATGCTCCAGACGCCGAACATCACGCGCCGGGCATGGCCCGGGTACTGCTTTCGCATCGAGACCACCGCGACGCGGTAGCTGCACCCCTCCGGCGGCAGGTAAAAATCCACCACCTCCGGCAGCGCGCGCCGCAGCAGCGGCACGAACACCTCGTTCAAGGCTCCCCCCGGGACGGCCGGTTCGTCGGGCGGCTTGCCCGTGTAGGTGGAGTGATAAAGGGGCTCGCGTCGCATCGTGATGCGCTCGACCGTAAACACGGGGAACCACTCGCGCTCGTTGTAATAGCCGGTGTGATCGCCGAACGGTCCTTCCAGCGCGACTTCGTAGCCGATCGCGGGCGGAGCGGGCGCCGCCGGATCAGTGGCGCCGACCACCCCGCCGGGCAGGATGTGACCTTCCAGCACGATTTCCGCCCGCGCCGGCACTTTCAGGTCGTGCGTCAGGCAGCCGGCGATCTCGGTTCGGGCCCCGCGCAGCAGACCGGCGAACTGATATTCAGACAGCTGGTCTGGCATGGGCGTGACTGCAGCCAGCATCGTGGCTGGGTCGGCGCCGAGAGCTACCGCCACCGGGAACGGCTGCCCCGGCCGCGCCAAGCGGTGATCGCGGAAGTCAAGCGCTCCGCCGCGATGCGCCAGCCAGCGCATAATCAGCTTGTTACGCCCGATTACCTGCTGTCGGTAAATGCCCAAGTTGTGCCGCGCCTTATGCGGGCCCCGCGTCACGACTAGGCCCCAGGTGATCAGCGGGCCGGCATCGCCCGGCCAGCAGGTTTGAATCGGCAGCTCCGCCAGATCCACCTCGGAGCCCTCGCGGACGATCTCTTGACACGGGGGTGAGGCGACCGTCTTCGGTGCCATGTCCCAGAGGGCGGCTTTCAGCAGCGCGACTTTCCCGAGCGCATCCCGCAGGCCCGTCGGCGGCTCCGGTTCTCGCAGCTGCGCAAGCAGCTCGCCGATGTCCCGCAACGCATCGACTGACTCTGCTCCCATGCCAAGCGCCACCCGCCGGGGTGTGCCGAAGAGGTTGCCGAGCACGGGCATCCGGCCACCGGCCGGCCTTTCAAACAATAGGGCCGGGCCGCCGGCGCGTAGAACTCGATCGCAGAGGGTTGTCATCTCCAGGACCGGGGACACAGGTACAGCGACGCGGCGCAGCTCACCCAGTTGTTCCAGTCGGGAGACGAAATCGCGCAAATCCGTATACTTCATGTTGCAAAGCAAGACCATGGGGCCACGGTGGTTTTTCCAGTTCGAGCCGCCGGGGTCACAACGCGTCGGGCGGGACGCGGGGATTTGTCGGCACCAATCGTAAGCGGGATTCGGAAAAGCCCTGCCTGCACGTGCCGATGAATCATTCGGGGCGTGGGCGAATGGCTGCAGCGGCGCGCGTGCGCCACCGGCGGTAACCGGCCATTCCTCTGCGTTTTCATGGCGTTTCCGCTCTTTTTGTGGACCGGCCTGTGGCACGTGGGCTCGCCGGTCCCGTACCAACCTGTGAGTGACGACTCGCTGGCATCAAGTGTCCGGCGGACGCTCAAACATAAGGAGGCACGTATGTCAACATCCACGAGATCGGTCCGATGGGCAGCCCGCGCGCTAACTGCCTTGCAAATCACTGTGCGGGATATCGCCGATGGGGCGGCGCGCACCGCGAAGGGTTTAGTGACGCTGGTTGGCACGTTGACCCTGATCGGTGCCGCGGCCGTGGCTGCCGATACGCGGTTGCGTTTCGCTGCCACGCAACAATTTGAGGCGTTGCTTGCGGCCTTGGAGAAAGCGGCGCCGATTGCCGAGGCCCATGCGACTGACGCCAGCATAACCGACGAGGCATCAGCTCGCCCAGACCCCGCGCAGGTGCACGTGGCGCAGTACCTGTCACGGCGCTATCGCGTGGCGGAGAGCGCGCTGCGCCCGGTGGTGGCAGCCGCCTACGAGGCGGGGCGGGAACTGGGCCTCGATCCGCTGCTGATCCGGGCGGTCCCCGCCATTGAGTCGAGCTTGAACCCGTTTGCGGAGAGCGCCATGGGCGCCCAAGGCCTGATGCAGGTGCGCACGCGCCTGCATGCGGAAAAATTCGAGGCGCACGGCGGCGAGCAGGCGGCGCTCGATCCGATCGCCAACATCAAGGTGGGATCGGCCATTTTAAGCGACCTCATCCGCCGCGGCGGATCGGTCGAGCGGGGCCTGCAGCTGTATGTCGGCGCCGGCAACCTGCCCGACGACGGCGGTTACGCC
>JAOACN010000159.1 GCA_026417815.1 Chloroflexaceae bacterium
GCGATATGGCGCTGCGCGTGGCCCAGTGGGAGCAGGCCCCGGTGGTGAACCGCGCCTATCGCCATGACCAGTATTTTCGCCTCGTGAAGCGCAGTGAACCGTTGATCGCCGAGTACCTGGGGGTGCAACTGCCCCGGCCGATCAGCCGGGTCTATGTCCACGACCGGCGTGAGTGGCTGGAGGCGAACTTCGAGTCGTTCGAGCAGTTGTTCCGCCCGATTGAGGAGATCTACGAGCAGAACGGCGGGGGGCGCGGAGTGAGCGGTGTGCTCTTTGGCGAGTTGAACGGCAAGTTCCTCGGCGCGCAACTGGGCCTGCTGCTGGGCTACCTGGCCCGCCGCGTACTCGGCCAGTACGATCTGAGCCTCCTCTCGCCCGATCCCGCCGCGCGGGGCGCGCTCTACTTCGTCGAGCCGAACATCGCCCGCGTCCAGCAGCAACTGGGCCTCAACGATGAGGATTTCCGCCTCTGGATCGCCCTGCACGAGGCGACGCACGTGTTTGAGTTCGAGGCCTATCCCTGGGTGCGCCAGCATTTCCGCGATCTGCTCCAGCAGTATTTCGATCAACTCAACCTGCAACTGGAGCGGTTCGGCAGCGGGCTGCCGCAGTTGCTGGTGCGCATCGCCCAGGGCCTCGCCAGTGGCCAGCACTGGATCGAGACCATGCTCACCCCCGAGCAGCGGCGGATCTTCGAGCAACTCCAGGCGCTGATGTCGCTGGTCGAGGGCTACGGCAACCACGTGATGAACGCCGTGGGCCGGCAGTTGCTCCCCAGCTTCGAGCAGATCGAACAGCGCGTCGCCCAGCGCCAGGCGAATAAGACCGTCCTCGAGGTGCTGATAAACCGGATTACGGGTATGGATCTGAAGCTGATCCAGTACCAGCAGGGTGAGGCCTTCGTCAATGCGGTGACGCAGTCCCGTGGGGTGGCCTTCGCCGCCCGCGTCTGGGAGCGGCCCGAGAACCTGCCCACCCTGGAGGAGATCCGCAATCCGGGGGCCTGGATCAGGCGCATGGACCGGCAGGGATAATTGGATTTTGGATTTTGGATTTCCGTATATGGCAATCCAAAATCCAAAATCCAAAATCCAAAATCGCCTTACTGCGCCACCGCCAACTCCTCCGCCAGTTGACCGGCGGCGGTCCAGGGGTCGAGGGCCCGGCCGCGGTCGAGGGCAGCCGCAAGGGTCCCCGGGTCGAGCGTGGCGCGCAGGGTCGCCAGGGTTGCGGCGCGCTGAGGGGCGATCAATTCCGAGGCCCCCCAGAACGGCCCGGCGGCGTCGAGGGCATGCGCCTCGGCGGCGCGCTCCGGACGCCCCAGCGCCAGGAGCAGCCCGGCGGCGTTGGTGAACACCAGGGCCAGCAGCAGGCGGTTGCGCCGCTCCAGCGCGATCCGCAGGGCCTCGCGCGCCCAGGCCCGCGCCTGCCGCGGGTCATCCTGCGCCAGTCCGCTTCGGGCGGCCAGGAGCAGGCCCAGGGTCGTGGTCAAGCCGTGCTGTCGGCAGAGGGTGATACCGGCTTCCATACTCGCGCCGGCGGCCGCGAGGTCTCCCGCGGCCCACTGGCCCAGCCCCAGGGCCAGGAGCGCCTGAACGGCCTCGCCGGCCTGCGCGCCTCCCGCAACGGCGCGATGGGCACGCTCCAGACCCTCCGCGAGCCTGCCCCGGTGGAGCAGGCAGAGGGCCAGGCGGCATTCGGCCAGCGCCAGCGGCGCCGGCTCGTTCAGTTCCGCGTAGAGTGCCAGGCTGGCGCGCAACTCTGCCTCACCCTGGTTGTGCCGGTGCATCAGGACCACTCCCAGCCCGCCGAGGGCGGCGGCCAGGTCCGGAGGGCCGCCGGCACGCCGGGCAAGCTCGCAGCCGCGCCGGGCCAGGCCTTCCGCCTCTTCCGGATCGCCGGTCTCCAGGCAAATCTGGCTGCGTCGTTGCAGGATGCGCGCCAGGCCGTGCTCGTCGCCGGCCCGCTCACCGATCGTCTGGGCCTCGCGTAGCGCCTCCCCGGCTTCGTCGGGACAACCCTCATCGCGCAGGTGATCCCCCAGATCGGCCAGGACCATGCCCAGTTCCCACGACAGGTCGAGCGCGCGGTAGAGGGCAACGGCCTGGCGCAGCAGGGCGGTGGCGGTCCCGTCGCCACGACTGGCCTGGATGCGCGCCAGTTGCCAGAGGCCGAAGGCCCATTCGGGGCGCGCCTCGACGCCAGCGTGTTCCGCCGCGTCCAGCAGAGCCAGACTCGTCTCGATCGCCGCCTGCGCCGCGCCCTGGCCCTCGTGGTGGCAAAAGACGGCGTGCCACAGCATCAGCGTGGCACGCAGGCGTTGCTGCTCCGGGGCGCCGTTCCAGTTCGCGGTGGCTTCCAGGGCCGCGGCGAAAGCTTCGATCCCTTCGTGGGAATGGCCCTGCCAGAGGTAGTACTGGCCGAGGGCAGCGGCAGCCTGGGCGATATGGGCCGGCATCCCATCGGCCAGTGCATACCGCATCTTCGAGCCGCAGGGCCGCTGCGAGGCGTTCGGCCAGGAGGCGCGAGGGGCGCCGGCTCTCGGTTTCGAGCTTGTGGATGGTGTTGGCCGTGCAGCCGGCCCGCTGCCCCAGCTCCGCCTGGGTAAGATCGGCGGCCTTGCGCAGCCGGCGGAGCAGATAGCCGAACGAGGGCGCGCTGGAGGGCGGCTCTGCCCCGCTGGTGAGATTGTCCATACGCCTGTCCTACAAACCGGGACCCGCGCGGCGCCAGAGGTGCTGAAATAGAGGATGGGTCAGCGTGTTCCTTCGACAAGATTCAGGCGGGTGTTGCCAATGGCAACCCGGCACTCGCAGCCCGCCCCACTGCCCGATGGCGAGTTGTGAAAACCACGCGCCTGCAACCCTGTCCTGGCGACAAAGGAGGCTGCTATGCGTACCCATGGGTATTATACGCCTCTCGCCCCACGGATGCTGCCCGAGCGCGCGCGATCAGGTGGTGCTGGCGATCCTCGTGGTCCTGCTGATCGCCAGCGGCGTCGTCCTCATGACCACGCTGGCGCTGCGAACCACGGCACCGACCGTGGCGCCGGAGGCGCCGGCGGTGGTGGGCGCGCGTAACGAGCCGGTCTGGCAGGAGTACCGCGCGGGCGAGCGCGCGGCGACCATCCCCGCCGCCGCGGCGCGGGACGAGGCGGCCTGGCAGGAGTACCGCGCCGGTGAGCGCGCCCCGGTTCTGCCGACCACGTCGAGCATCGAAGAAGCGCTGAGGGCGCAACGCGCGGTCGAGCGCGCGGCGACGATCCCCGCCGCAGTGGCGCGCGACGAGGCGGCCTGGCAGCTCTACCGCGCGGGCGAACGGGCGGCGACGATCCCTACCGCAGCGGTGCGCGAAGAGGCGGCCTGGCAACTCTACCGCGACGGCGAGCGTGAGGCGACGATCCCTGCCGCAGCGGTGCGCGAAGAGGCGGCCTGTCAGGAGTACCGCGCGGCTGAGCGCGCGGCGACGATCCCTGCCGTCGCGGCCCGTGACGAGGCGGCCTGGCAACTCTACCGCAAAGGCGAGCGCGAGGCGACGATCCCCGCTCCCCCGCGCGATGAGGAGGCCTGGCAACTCTACCGCGACGGCGAGCGTCAGCGGTGAAGGGTAAGCCGGCAGTGACAGGCGCCGCGCTACGGAGGCGCGAGTCACTGCCAGACGGACGGGGGCAGGCGCGATGCCTGCCTGAAGTGAAGGCGGAAGGCCCCGGGGGGAGGTTCTGGGAGGGCGAGGACCTCTTACGAACACACCTCAGGGCGGACAGGTAGGGGCGACCGGCCGGTCGCCCCTACTGTGTTTGGGGGGCCGGAAGGGCAGACGACTTGCTTTCGATGTTGCCGTCGCCGGCGCCGATCAGCGCCAGCAGGCCCGCTTCGTCGAGCACGGGCACGCCGAGTTCCCCGGCTCTGGCCAGTTTGCTCCCCGGATTGGCCCCCGCCACCACGTAGCTGGTTTTCTTGCTGACGCTGTCGGTGACCTTGCCGCCATGGGCGGTGATCAACTCGCTGGCCTGATCGCGGGTCAGCGTCGGAAGGGTGCCGGTGAGCACGAAGGTCTTGCCGGCGAGAGTGGCGCCGGCGCTCGGGCGCGGGGCGCCGCCGCTCAGCCGCACCCCCGCGGCGCGCAGCTTTTCGACCACGCGCCGCTCCTCCTCACGGCTGAAGAAGTCCACCACACTGGCGGCCACCACCGGGCCGATGCCGTCAATGGCCTGGAGTTCCTCCTGGCTGGCGGCCATGATCGCGTCGAGGCTGCCGAAGTGGGCCGCCAGGGCCGCGGCGGCCACACTGCCGACGTAGCGAATGCCCAGGCCGATGATCACCCGTTCCAGGGGCCGCTGTTTCGACTCTTCAATGGCCCGCAGCAGATTGGCCACCCGTTTGGGGCCGTAGCCCTCAACGCCCTGGAAGTGCTCCGGCGTCAGGCTGTAGAGGTCGGCCACATCGTTGATCCAGCCCATGGTCACGAACAGCTCGGCCTGGCGCTCGCCAATGCCGGCGATGTCCATCGCCCCGCGACTGACGAAGTGCTCGACCCGGCGCACCAGTTGGGCCGGGCAGATGCCGAAGTTGGGGCAGCGCCAGGCGGCCTCGCCGGGCTGCCGCTCCAGGGGCGTGCCGCAGGCCGGGCAGTGGGTGGGGAAGACCCAGGGCCGTTCGGCGCCGGTACGCAGGTGCAGCACCGGCCCGACCACGTAGGGAATAACATCACCGGCCCGCTGCACAATCACATAGTCGCCGATGCGGATGTCGCGCTCGGCGATGTAATCGGCGTTGTGGAGACTGGCGTTGCGCACGGTCACCCCGCCGATGACCACCGCTTCCAGTTCGGCGTTGGGGGTCACCACCCCTGTGCGGCCCACGTTAACCGTGATGTTGAGCAGGCGCGTGACGGCCTCGCGGGCGGGGAACTTGAAGGCCACCGCCCAGCGCGGCTCGCGCTGCACCGCGCCCAGGGCGCGCTGCTGCTCGAAATCGTCCACCTTGATCACGATGCCGTCGGCCTCGTAGGGGAGCTGGTCGCGGCGGGCCATCCACTCGCGACAGTAAGCGATGACCTGCTCGAAGTCCTCAAAGTGGCGGGCATCGGCGTTGACCGGGAAGCCCAGGGCGCGCAGGTAGTGGAGCGTCTGCCACTGGCTGGTCAGGGTGACGCCCTCGAAGGGGCCGACGCCATAGGCGAAGAAGCGCAATGGGCGCGCCGCGCTGATCGCGGGGTCCTTCTGGCGCAGGGAGCCGGCGGCGGCGTTGCGGGGATTGGCGAAGGTCTTTTCGCCAGCGGCGGCCAGGCGTTCGTTCAGGGCCTCGAAATCGGCGGTGCGGATGTACACTTCGCCGCGCACCTCGATCAGGTCGGCCAGGGGCAGCCCCGTCTCCCGCGGGTCGCGCAGGCGCAGGGGGATGTCGCGCACGGTGCGCAGATTGGCGGTGACATCCTCGCCTACCTCGCCATCGCCGCGGGTGGCCCCCTGCACGAAGACCCCGTCACGGTAGGTGAGGGCCACCGCCAGGCCGTCAATCTTCGGCTCGACGACGTAGGTGACGGGAACGCCCGGGTCGAGCAGCTTGAGCACGCGGGTCTCGCGCCACTCGCGGAGTTCGGCCTCGTTCATCGCGTTGCCGAGGGAGAGCATGGGCTGGGGATGGCGCACTTTGGCGAACAGGCCGCTGGGCTCCCCGCCCACCCGCTGCGTGGGCGAGTCGGGGGTGATCAACTCGGGGTGGGCCGACTCGAGGGCGCGCAGTTCGCGCATCAGCGCGTCGTACTCGGCGTCGCTCAGGGTCGGAGCGTCGAGGACGTAGTAGCGGTAGTTGGCCTCTTCGATGGCGGCGCGCAACTCGGCAGCGCGCCGGGCGGGATCGCTGTGGTCCATAGTGGCTGAAGCTCCCTGGGCGCAACCCTGCGGGTTGCGCTACGATGCGTTCCCTCAACAGCCGGGAGGCGGGGAAACCTGGTTTGCCCATTTTGTATCAGACGGTCATACGCATGGCGCACAACGCCCCGATGCAAACCGGCCCCCGTACCGTACGGCCGCAGCGCGCTGCGGCCTACC
>JAOACN010000176.1 GCA_026417815.1 Chloroflexaceae bacterium
AGATGTGTATAAGAGACAGGTCTCGAACAGCCCGCCGGTCAGCCGGTGACGCTGGCGATCCGCCCCGAGCAGGTACAGGTTGCGCGTAACGGGCAGGCCGTCAATGTGCTCTGGGCGCGGGTGGAGGAAATCGAGTTCATCGGGCCGTTCTACCGCCTGCACCTGCGCCTGGGCCAGGAGGCCCCGATGATTGCCTACATGCCGCCGGAGCACTCCTCCGAGGCCGCCATCAGCGCAGGCATGGCCATACCGGTCCAGCTGCCGCCGTGGCACCTGCGGGTCTATCCGGCCAGTTCGTGAGTTTCCGCTGCGGCAGGGAGGTGCGAGGGCGCAGCCCTCCGCGATGCGTGGGTTCCGCCCGCGGCGGGCGGAAAACGATTGCGGGGAGGCGCAGCCTCCCCGCGCCCCTCCATAAGTAGAGGGTGTACCCGGGAGGGCGCAGCCGTCTGCAACCGCAATGAAAGAGGAGCATCTCAAGCGTATCCTGATCCTGCTGGTGCTGGCCTGGCTGCTCGTCGGAGTCGTGTTGCCGCTCGTGCCGCTGGTGCAGCGCAGCTTTTCGGACCAGGAAGGCAACTGGGTCGGGCTGGCCAACTATCGGCGCTATTTTGGCACCCCGGCGCTGGCGATCTCCTTCACCAACAGCCTGAGCGTGTCGCTGACCACGACGATCCTGGCAGTGGCCCTGGCCTTCGGGTACGCCTATGCCCTGACGCGCACGTGTATGCCGGGGAAACGCGCCTTCCTCCTGGCGGCCATGCTGCCGCTTTACGTGCCGCCCCTGGCCCACGGCATCGGCCTGGTCTACCTGTTCGGGCGCAAGGGGCTGATCACCACCGGTTTCGGCGGCCTTATCCCGGGCTGGGACATTCAACTCTACGGCTTTATCGGGATCGTGCTGGGCGAACTGCTCTACGTCTTTCCCCAGGCCGTGATGATCCTGCTGGTCGCCGCGAGCCTGGCCGACGCGCGTCTCTACGAGGCCAGCGAGTCGCTCAGCGCGTCGCCGCTGCGCACCTTCCTCACCGTGACCCTGCCGAGCATGCGCTTTGGCCTGGTCAGCGCCGTCTTTGTCAGCTTCACCCTGGTGCTGACCGATTTCGGCGTTCCCAAGGTGGTCGGGGGCAACTACAATGTGCTGGCGACGGACATTTACAAACAGGTCATCGGCCAGCAAAACTTCGAGATGGGCGCGACGATCAGCATGCTGCTGCTGATACCCACCGCAATCGCCTTCGTGGCGGATCGCATCGTCCAGCGCCGGCAGGCGGCCGCGCTATCGGCGCGCTCGGCGCCGTTCCAGCCCCGCCCCCGCCCCTGGATGGACCGCGCGGCGTTCGTCTATTGCCTGCTACTGACCCTGGCCGTGTTCGCGGTGATCGCCACGGTCTTCCTGGCGGCGCTGGTGGAGCTGTGGCCGTACAATCTTACCCTGAGCCTCAAACACTTCGACTTTTCGCGCGTGGGGGGCGGCGGCTACGGCGCCTTCTGGAACAGTGTGCGCATGTCGCTCTACACCGCCGTGGCAGGCACGGCGATCACCTTCATCGGCGCTTACATGATTGAGAAAACGAAACCCTTTAAAACCGCGCGGTCGGCGGCGTACTTTTTCTCAATGCTTCCGGTGGCGCTCCCGGGGATGGTGATCGGCCTGGCCTACATTTTCTTCTTCAATCCGCTGCAATGGAAGCTCGGCGACCTGGTCATCCCCAATCCCTTCGCCTTTATGTACGGCACCATGGCCATCCTGGTGCTCTCGAATATCGTCCACTTCTACACTGTCAGCTTCATGACCGCCGTCACGGCCCTGAAGCAACTCGATCCGGAGTTCGAGGCGGTGTCGGCCTCGCTGGCGGCGCCCTTCTACCGCACCTTCTGGAAGGTCACCGTGCCGCTCAGCCTGCCGGCCCTGCTGGAAATGGCGATGTACTATTTCGTCAACGCCATGGTGACCGTCTCGGCGGTCGTGTTTCTCTACTCGCCGGCCCTGAAACTGGCTTCGGTCGCCATCGTTAACATGGACGACGCCGGCGACACCGCTGCGGCTGCGGCCATGTCGGTGCTGGTGATCCTCACCAGTGTGGGGGTGCGCCTGCTCTACGACCTGGCGACCCGCGGCATCGCCCGGCGGGCCCAGGCGTGGAAGACGCGCTGATCGGCCCGGTGGCGCCGATACGCACCTGTCAGGCGCGGCAACTCAGGTCGGCGCCGCCAAGCCGCGCTCCCGCGCCTTTTTCGTCTCCGGCAGGGGTACGGGGAAACCAGGTTTCCCCGCCATTCAACCAGTGTCGGGGCGCCGCTCCTCACCCTCCCCCCGGCCGAGAGCCGCGAAGCGGAGGGAGGGTGAGGACCTCCAACGTCCACTTCGAGTCCGACGCGGCAGTGCCGCACAGGAGCCAGTCATGACCGCCGTCACCCAACGCCCCTACCGTGGCCCCCTCCGGGCCGTCATCCTCGACTGGGCAGGAACAGCCGTGGACCACGGCTCGTTCGCCCCGACCGCCGTCTTCCTGCGCCTGTTCGCCGACCGGGGAGTGCCGATTACCCCCGACGATGCCCGCGCCGGCATGGGCCTGATGAAGAAAGAGCACCTGCGGGTGATCCTGAACCGCCCGGCGGTCGCCGCGACCTGGGAGGCCGTTCACGGCGCGCCGCCGACCGCGGGCGACATCGAGGACCTGTTCGCCCGCTTCGTGCCCTTGCAACTGGCGGTTCTGGCCGACCACGCCGAGCCCATCCCCGGCCTGCTCGAGACCGTGGCGGAACTGCGCCGGCGCGGTCTCAAGATCGGTTCCACCACCGGCTACCTGCGAGCGATGATGGACGTGCTTGCCCCCGCCGCCGCCGCGCGGGGCTACGCCCCCGATTGCCTGGTCTGCTCCGACGAGGTCCCCGCCGGGCGCCCCGCCCCCTGGATGTGTTTCCAGAACGCCATGCGCCTGGGCATCTACCCCATGGCCGCCCTGGTCAAGGTTGGCGACACGCCGGTGGATATGGAAGAAGGGCTGAATGCCGGGATGTGGACGGTGGGCGTGACCCTGACCGGCAGCCCGCTGGGCTTGACCGCCGCCGAAGTGGCGGCCCTCACACCCCGGGAGCGCGCCGACGCCCACCAACGCATTGGCGGGCAACTGCTGGCCGCCGGCGCGCACCTGGTGATCGAGGGGGTCCAGGAGTTGCCGCAGGCGCTTGATGAGCTGGAGGCCCGCCTGCGCCGCGGCGAGACGCCGCTCACGTAATCCGCCGCTCTCCCGCCACGGCGCACCCCGATATGCTCCCGCCGTAGAGCGTCACCGGCAGGTTGACCTCGGCGGCGTAACGCTCGGCGATGCTCCGCAGCGCGCCTTCGGCCTCGGCGCGCCCCAGCGCCACCACGGTCGCGCCACTCTCCGCCGCGGCGGCCCGCGCGCCGTACAGCCCCCGCGCCAGGCCCGTTCCATACACGCGGCCGACCAGGTGGTCGGCGTGCGCATCGCCGTGGCCCGCCGCCCGCTGCGCCCAGTGCGAGCGGAGCATCAGTTCGCCCACCAGCATCAGGTCGTCGTCGCGCTGGTCCTTGCTCGCCGCGGCCCGCAGCAGCGCCAGCGCCAGCCGCCCGCGCAGGTGCTCGTCCACCGCCAGGGCCGCGCTGGCCCGCACCGGGTAGCTTTGCGCGGGGTCGAGCGCCAGGCCGGGGAGCGGCCCGTAGCGGGCGCGAAAGGTGCGCCCGCGCAGGCTGGCGGGCAGCAGGTCGCGCAGGTGACGCTCGAAGCGGTCGGGGCCGAGGTTCGCCAGATAGCCCTGCCAGCGGGCGTCGGCGTCGGCGGGGGTCAGTTCTTCGGCCTCGGCGGCCAGGCGGTAGGCCATAGCCGTGGCGACGCGGGTGAAGGCCGGCGCGCCCGGCCCCGGTCCCTCGCCCACCCGGACGGCCCAGATCGCCGTTCCCGGCGGCAGGTGCAGGGACCCCCAGATCCACGCTGGCTGCGGGTGCAGCAGCAGCAGGGCGCCGGCCGGGGCGCACACGCCGACCAGCGCCCCCAGGGCGCTGTGCGGATGGCCCGGATGGACCACTCGCTCAAGGGCGGTCCAACAGGTCAGTCCCAGTTCGCGCGGGGCCAGGCGCGCGCCGGCCAGCGCGACCAGGGCCTGGGCCGTCGCCGCCAGCAGGCTGACGGTCGCGCCGGGGCCGGCGTGGGGGCGCACCAGTAGCCGCGCGCCCTCCGGGAAGCGCAGGAACTCCTCGCGCATCAGCGCCAGCCAGACCGCGCCAATGAGCCGCTGGTGCGGCGGGCGCGCGGCAAGCAGCGCGCTCACCTCGGCGTAGGGCCGCGGAGCGCCCTCGTCGTCCACCAGGTCGGCCAGGGGCAGTGTGGTGGTCCCCCCGCTCCCGCCGCGCGCCACGATGCGCGGCTCGGGGTCGAGTTGCGCGGCGACGCAGGCGATCGCGCCCAGGGGCCAGCCCAGGGCCAGCGCCCCGGCGGGGGCCGCCGCGCCGCCGAGCAGGTCCACCCAGCCGGGGGCGCGGGCGGCGATGATGGGCCGGTGCGGGTCGAAGAAGTCGCCGCGCAGCCCGCGCGCGAGGTTGATGAAGTGTTCAAATGCCGTGGGCATAGGGACGCCTGGAGTCTATCCGGCTATCGCCTCGGGGAGGGTCGGGGAGGGTCAGGCCCTCCCCGGAACCCGCGTTCCTCGGCCGGTTGGAGGAGGGGGGGGAAACCGGGTTTCCCCACACCCCTGCCTGCGGGGAGGGGCCGGGAGGGCATAACCGGATAACCTGGTTATCCGGTTGGGCGCCTACTCGATCAACCCGCGGCGGCGCAACTCCCCCAGCAGCGCCGGCTCCACCTGGGCGCGAATGGCAGGATTGGCGTAGCCGATCCAGCCGACGTCGGCGTCAACGACCAGGGGCGGATCAAGTTCGCCTCCGCGCTCGTCGGTGAGCAGCACGCCCGCCTGGCGGGCGATCAGGGCGGTGCAGATGTCGTAGGGATGGCAGCAGATCCCCAGACTCTCGCCGCGGGCCGCGAGGTGGCGCTCCAGCAGCGGGCGCAGGTCGGCCACGAAGCGATCGTGGCCGGCGATCAGTTCGTAGAGTTGCCCGCCGGTGCAGATGTACTGATCCTCGAAGCAGTGGGCCTTGCCGGGCCGCGGCGGGCCAAGGGTTGCCCGGACCACCGCCTCATCAATCGCGGCCAGTTCATCGCGCGCGCCGGGGAAGAAGCGGCTGATGGTGGCGAAGCCGTGGGCGATACTCGGCGCGACGGAGGGCCGCAGGTGCAGGGGGCGCCGTTCCCCGCTGAGGCGGTTGAACCGCTCGGCGCGGACCGGCTCGCCCCGCACCGCCCAGAGCACGTCGCAGAGGTGCTGTTTGACCAGGGGGATCTCGGTCTGCGCGGCCAGTTCGATGTCGCTCAGGCGCGTCGCCGGCCCCAGGTTGGGCGCCACCCCGGCCAGGGACCAGGCGGAGCGTTTCTGGTACATCAGGCCGCGGGTGCCGTCAATCGGGTCAACGATCACCCGGATCAGCGCCTCGGTTTCAGGCAGACCCTCCGGCAGGGTAACCTGTCCGCCGGGCAGACCCTCGGCGATCAACACCAGCGGCCAGCGCGGAGCCACCTGTTCGGCGAAGAAGGCCAGCAGGGTCGCCTCGCCCACGCGGTCAACAGCGTAGATCGTATCGCCCTGGGCCTCATCCTCGGCCACGCCCGACAGATCGGCGATGGCCTGGCGCTCGCACGCCGCGACCACCGCATCACGGATCCGCGCCTGAAGGGCCAGCAGCAGGTCGAGCAGCGCGTCGCGGTCGGGGATCATAGGCATGTCTGGTCGGTCAAGAATTGTGGAGGTGTGGAGGTGTGGAGGTGTGGAGGTGTGGAGGTGTGGAGGTGTGGAGGTGTAGAGGTGTGGAGGTGTAGAGGTATTTTCAGATC
>JAOACN010000183.1 GCA_026417815.1 Chloroflexaceae bacterium
CTGCAAGGACCGCACAAAGGCAATACCCGAGTTGCTCGCTCCTATGCCCAACGGAAGGGTTGCGACGGGTGAAGCCCTTCGCAACCCCTCTGTAGAGTGTACCTGATCCACGCGTCGTATGCCAGGGCATTCATATAGCAGTCCTACGCCATTTCTCAACAGCGACCGTGCGTAAGGACGCAGCGCGCTGCGTCCTTACGGGTACGTCTGATACTTTGGGCTTCACAACTTGAACCATTACCCTCCCGCATTCCTTTCATCGCTGACATTTCCTACAGGATGCCTTCCGCTTTGATAAGGCCATGCGACGCAGGGGTCATATCGTGGTCAGACTCCCCGGCACGGCGAGCGGCTCGATGTGCCAGGCCAGGATGCTCACCAGGTCGTCGCTGCGCTGGAGCATGCCGGTGACCCGCAGGGCGGCGCTGGCGCCCAGCAGGCCGCGGTAGCGCGCGGCGGTCGAGGGACGCAGGACGACGTCAATCAGCCCGTGTTCGTCTTCGAGGGTCAGAAAGGTGTGCCCCTTCGCCGTGGGTGGCGCCTGGCGCGCCACCAGGATCCCTGCCGTTTCTACCCGCGTGCCGTCCTCCCCGGCCCGCAGGGCGCGGCTGCTCCGCAGCCCCTGCCGCGCCAGCTAGGCCCGCAGGGCGACGAAGGCGTGATCGCCGACTGTCAGGCCCAGCACCGCCTCAGACTGGCGCTGCATCTCCCAGTGGGTCAGGCTGGCCAGGTTGAGCGGCGGCAGGGGCGGGACGAGATCGAGTTCGTCGGCCTGGTAGCGCAACGTCCCCACCTCCCACAGCAGGTCGCGACGCGGGACCCCGAAGGCGTCGAGCGCGCCGGCCAGGATCAGCCGTTCCACCGCGGCGCGGGGCAGCCGGGCGCGCCGGCAGAGGTCGCGCAGATCGCTGAATGGCCCCCCGGCGGCCCGCGCCGCCTCCAGCCGGGCGATGCCCTGCTCCCCCAGACCGTTGACAAAGCGCAGCCCGATGCGGATGGCGCCGTCGGCTTCGATAACGCAGCGTTCGACGCTCCGGTTCACGTCAACATTGTGAAAGCGGACCCCGTGGCGCTTCGCGTCGCCGACCAGCACCGCCGGCGACCAGAAGCCCATGGGCTGGTGGTTGAGCAGGGCGACGAAGAACGGCGCCGGGGCGTAGCGTTTCAGCCAGGCGTGCTGGTAGACGATGGTGGCGAAGGCGGTGGCGTGGCTGCGGGGGAAGGCGTAACCGGCGAACCCGGCGAGCTGGGCGAAGATCGCCTCGGCGATGACCGGCTCGATGCCCCGCCGCGTCGCGTCGCCGAGGAAGCTCTCGCGCAGCCCGGCGATGGCGGCGGCGTCGCCCTTGCCCAGGGCGCGGCGCAGGGCCTCGCCGCGCCCCGGCGACCACCCCGCCGCCGCCCGGGCCACCAGCAGCACCTGCTCCTGGAACAGCAATACCCCCAGCGTATCACGCAGCACCGGCTCCAGGCAGGGGTGCAGAAAGCGCACCGGCTCCGTCCCCGTCCGGCGGCGCAGGTAGGGATGCACCATCTGGCCCTGGATCGGCCCGGGACGGATCAGCGAGACCGCCACCGCCAGGTCGTCGAGCGAGCGCGGGCGCAGGCGGGGCAGCACGCTGCTCTGCGCCCGGCTCTCGACCTGAAACACGCCGATCGTGTCCCCAGCGCCGAGCATGGCGTACACTGCGGGATCGTCGTAGGCGCAACGGGCAAAATCCGGCGGCGCCATCCCCAGGGCCGCCAGCCACTCCAGCGTCTCGGTGATGGCCGAGAGGGCGCGCAGACCCAGCACGTCAATCTTGACGATCCCCGCCGTCTCCAGCGCGTCCCTGTCCCACTGCGTCACCGAGCGCCCCGGCATGGCCGTCGGTTCAACCGGCACGCGCGTGGACAGAGGCGGCCCCATCACTACCATGCCGCCGCTGTGCTGGCCGAGGTGCCGTGGCAGCCCATGGATCTGGCGGCAGAGGTCGAGCATGAGGGCGATGGCCGGATCGTGGACCTCCCCGGCGGGGCCATCGAGGCCCAGTTCCGCCTGCCGGAGCAGCGCCGGATCAACGCCGAGGGCCCGGGCCACGTCGTTGAGCGCCAGGCGGGCCTGGAAGGTGATGAAGGTGCAGGCCAGGGCGACGTGATCGCGCCCGTAGCGCCGGTAGAGGTACTGGATGACCTCCTCCCGCCGGGCGGCGTCCACGTCCAGGTCAATGTCGGGCAGGGCCGCCCGCTCGGCGCTCAAGAAACGCTCGAAGACCAGGTTGTGCCGCAGCGGGTCAACCGGGCCAATGCCCAGCAGGTAGGCCACCAGCGAGTTGGCGGCCGAGCCGCGGCCCTGGCAGCGGATGCCCCGTGAGCGGGCGAAGCGCACCAGATCCCACACCAGCAGCAGGTAGTTGGCCAGCCCGGTCTGGCGAATGACGGCCAGTTCGTGGTCGAGCTGGGCGCGCGCCGCCGTTGCGTCCGGCCCGTAGCGGGCCGGCAGGGCCTCGGCGCACAGGCGCGCCAGGTAGCCGTCGGCGTCGCAGCCGGGCGGGGTGGGGAAGATGGGGAGATCCTGAAGCCCGAAGCACAGCTCGAAGCGGCAACGCTCGGCAATGGCCAGGCTGGCGCGCAGCGCGTCGGGGTAGAGGCGAAACAGCGGCGCCAGGCGCGCGGCGGATTTGAGGTAGTACTCATCGTTGGGGCGCAACTCGTCCACGATGCGGTCGAGCGGCAGCCGGCGGCGGATGGCCCGCAGCGTATCGTGGAGACGCTGCCCGTCGCGGCGCGCGTAGTGCACGTTGTTGGTCGCTACCGTCGGCAGGCCCAGGTAGCCGGCCAGACGGTGGAGGTCATCAACCAGGACCGGGTCGTCGGGATGCAGGTGGTGCTGCAACTCGACATAAAAACTGCCGGGAAACCACGTCGCCAGGCGCCGGGCGGCGCGAAAGGCGCGCTGGCGATCCCAGGCCAGCAGGGCGCTGGCGATCGGGCCGTGGCGGCACCCGCTGAGGCAGATCAGGCCGGCGCCGTGGCCCTCGAGCGCCGCCCAGGGCAGCGCCGCCTGGCCCTTCGGGGCGTTCTGCCGCGCCAGGGTGATGAGGTGGCAGAGATTGCGCCAGCCGGCCGCCTCCTCCACCAGCAGCGTCAGGTGAGCACCGTCCTCCATCGTCAGTTCGGCGCCCAGAATGGGCCGCACCCCCACCCTGCGGGCCGCCTCGACGAAGGGAACCGCGCCGTACAGGGCGTCGTGGTCGGTCAACGCCAGGGCGGGCATTCGCAGCGCCGCGGCCTGCGCCGTCAGCGCCTCCACGGTGCTGGCGCCGTCGAGCAGGCTGTAGGCCGAATGGCAGTGGAGTTCGACGTAGGCCATCGGGTCATGCGATTTCGGATTGCGGATTTTGGATTGCCGTATATGGTGTTCCGGTGAGACCTGGCGATGAGGCGCACGCACCCGTATGCGACAGGAACCGGTATCAGAGGGTGGGGAAACCCGGTTTCCTCACCTTCCACCACGAAGGCTCCTTCGTGGGAGGACCTGGCTCTCCCACACCCTCCCGCGCAGGGCCGACATTCACCTCAATCGTGCAGGTAGACCAGCCGCCACGTCCCGGCGGGCAAATCGCGCGCCAGGGTGAGCAACAGGCGTCCGTGGGTCGCCACGGTGACGTACTCGCGCCAGTATCCAGCCCGCCACCAACCCTGCCGCACTCGCCAGCGCGCGCTGACCACGGCAACCGTATGCCAGCCCCCTTGCAAGCGCAGGCGGAGCGGGGTGGCGTCGCCGGCGCACTCGACCGTGAGTGGCAGACCCTCGGGCCAGAGAAGGCTCATACGCTCGTTTAGAAAACTCTCCCTTCGGGCAGGGCGGAGGGGCGCGGGGAGGTACAGCCTCCCCGCGAACCCTTTTTCCGCCCGCCGCGGGCGCGCGCCCTGGCGAAGCAGGCGCGCTTCTACCGCCGCGGGCGGAAAAGAGCGGTTCGTGGAGGGCGTAGCCCTCCACACCGCCCTGAAAGAATTGAATACTAGAGATAGGTGCTTATTCCTCGTCCCACGGACGCAGCCAGTAACGGGCCTCGGGCGGGGCCAGGCAGGTAGCCGGGCCGGCGGCGCGCAGCAGGCCGCCTGGCCCCAGCCGGCGGGCCAGATCGGCCAGGGCGGCGCGGCCGGCCGCCTGGCGCGCCGCGACCGGCGCAAACAGGGATGCCTGCTCACCCCGCAGCGGGACAAGCTCGCCGGCCAGCAGCGCCACTTCCAGCACCGGGCCGGTGATCTCCGCGGCGTCCAGAAGTCGAGTGGCAATTGACAACAGGGCGTCGGGGCTCGCCGCGGGTCGCTCCAGCGCCCGCCCGGCGCTCCAGGCGCCGTCGTCGCCGCTGAGGTGCAGGGCCAGGGAACGGGCCTGCTCGCCGCGCCGTTCCAGCCCGGCGCCCAGCGCGGCGGTCAGGCGGGCCAGGGTCCGGTCCAGCACGGCGCGATCCGCCACCGGCGCGGCAAAGGCGTGCCGCAGGCGTAGGCGCGGGGGCGGCGGCACGGGCAGCAGCGGCGCCTCGCGGCCGTGCAG
>JAOACN010000368.1 GCA_026417815.1 Chloroflexaceae bacterium
GCCTCGGCCCGCTCGAACCAGAAGCCGATCAGCAGGAAGGAGCACAGGCCCACCCCCTCCCAGCCCAGGAAGAGCATGAGCATGTTGTTCCCCATCACCAGGAACAGCATCATGGTGATGAAGAGGTTCAGGTAGGCGAAGTAGCGCACCACCCGCGGATCGCCGTGCATGTAGCCGATCGAGTAGATGTGGATCAGCGCGCCCACGCCGGTCACCAGCAGCACCATCACGGCGGTGAGCGGGTCGAGCATGATGCCGAAGGGCACCCGCAGTTCGCCGGTGTTGATCCAGTGCCAGCTCACCGACATGATCCGCCGCTCTTCTTCGGGCAGCCCGGATAAGGCGGCGATGGCAATTACAGCGACCACGAAGGAGGCCACCACCAGCCCGCTGGCCACCAGCCCCGCCGGGCGCTCGCGCCGGATGATAAAGACGTTTAGCAAAAAGCCGATGAACGGCAGCAACGGAATGAGCCAGATCAACCATTCCATCGTGTACCTCGGATCTTCCGCGCTCAACCCCTGAGCGTACTGACCTCGTCAACATCGGCGGTGTGCTTGGTGCGGAAGATGGCCACCAGCAGCGCCAGTCCCACGGCGACCTCGGCGGCGGCCACGGTGATCACGAAAAACACCAGCACCTGCCCGTCAATGCTCAGGCGCTCGCGGGCGAAGGCCACGAGAACCAGATTCGCCGCGTTAAGCATCAATTCGACCGACATAAAGACGACCAGCGCGTTGCGCCGGATCAGCACCCCAAGCACGCCAATGGCAAACAGCGCCGCGCTGAGGATGATGTAGTAACTGGTGGGCACCATGGGTGTGGTCTCCGTCTATTCACTCACCCGTCGGCGCGCGCCTGGCCGCCGGGGCGGCGCGCCCGCGCTGGTTCAGCACTGCCACCCCGACCACGGCGATCAGCAGGATGATGCCGGTAACCTGGAAGGGCAACAGGTAGTTGGTGAGGAGCAAGGCCCCCAGGTGCGCCGGGTCGCCGAAGGCAGCGGCGGCCTCCCCGCCAGGCGGCGCTTCCCAGACCCCGCGCAGCACGCCGGCCACCGCCACGGCCACCAGCGCCACGCCCAGCGCCACGGCCAGGGGGCGCTGCCAGGCGATGCGGTCGGGCGTGTCCTCGACGCGCTCGGCCCCGAGGAGCATCACCACGAACAGGAACAGCACCATGATCGCCCCGGCGTAGACGGTGAGCTGAATGGCGAACAGAAAGGGCGACTGGAGGAGCAGGAAGAGCACGGCGATGGCCGCGAAGTTCAGCAGCAAAAACAGGGCGCTGTGCACCGCGTTCCGCGCCACGAGCATGGCAATCGCCCCGATCAGGGCCACCGCCGCCGTTATGAAGAATAGGACGAAATCCATGCCTTCACTCCGTATCTCTGCAACTACAGCGGGCTTCTCACGAACCGCAGAGGACGGAAAGGGCGCAGAAGTGTTTGCCATGCTATCTGCACCTCACCTCCACACCTCCACACCTCCACACCTCCACACCTCTACAGATCGATCTGGGCTGGCGGGCTGGGCCGGCGTTGCAACTCCAGCAAGATCGGCGGTGGATCGCCATGCCCCTTGTCGGGCGGCACCAGCAACATCTCTTTGGTATAGATCGAGGCGCGCCGGTCGTAAAATGACAGTTCGTACTGGTGCTCCAGCACAATCGCGTTGGTAGGACAGGCGTCTTCGCAGTAGCCGCAGAAGATGCAGCGCAGCATGTTGATCTCGTAGACCGCCGCGTAACGCTCGCCGTGCGAGACGGGGTTGGCCGGGTCGTTTTCGGCGGGCACGACCAGGATGGCGTCGGCCGGGCAGGCCGCGGCGCACAGGGAGCAGCCGATGCAACGCTCCTTACCATCGGCGAAGCGTTTAAGTTCGTGGCGCCCGCGGAAGCGTTCGCGCACCGGTCGCTTGACCTCCGGGTACTGCACCGTCACCGGGGGCTTGAAGATGTAGCGCAGGGTGGTGCCAAGACCTTTGAATAGCTCTCCGAGCATTGGATGCTCCTCTCAGAAGTTTGCTGCGCAGTTGGTTGTCTACTCGTTCGAGGGAGGTGTGGAGGGCTGTGCCCTCCGCGACCTTTTTTCCGCCCGCGGCGGCAGACTTGTCCCGGCTTCGCCAGAGCGTGTAACCGCCGCGGGCAGAAAAGGTGCCTGCGGGGAGGCGTAGCCTCCCCGCGCCCCTCCGGGGCGGTAACCAGGTTATCCTTGTGAACTCGCCGGCTGGCGCGGGCCGGTGGAGGCCGGCTGGCTCTCGCTGGCCTCGGCTGGCGCGGGAGGCAACACGCTCCCCTGGCGTAGATCCTTCACGTAGGTCACGTTGTCCACCGGTCGCGGCACTGAACTGAACCCGACGGCCACGGCCAACGTGATCAGGCTCAGGGCCAGCAGGATGAACGAGGCCAGGCGCTGGTCGGGAACGATCACAAAGGTGACCGCCGTGTAGACCAGGTTGATCAGTCCCAGAGGCAGCAGCCACTTCCAGCCCAGGGTCATCAGCCGGTCGTAGCGCAGGCGCGGCCACGAGGCGCGGATCCACACCGAGACGAAGAGAAAGGCCACCAGTTTGAGCAGGAACGCGCCCAGCGAAACCAGCCCGACCACAAGGCTCGCCACCACCGGGCCGGCCAGATCCTCCATCCCCCGTCCCAGCGTCTGGAGACCGGGGAAGCGCCAGCCGCCGAAGAAGAAGGTCACGGCGATGGCGCTGATGGCGATCAGCTTGATGTACTCGGTCATGAAGAAGAGGGCGAACTTCATCGAGCCATACTCGGTGTTGTAGCCCCCCACCAGTTCCTGTTCCGCTTCGACCAGATCGAAGGGCGCCCGCACCACCTCGGCGGTGGAGGCGATCATGAACAGCACGAAGCCGAGGAACTGCGGCACAATCCCCCACAGGCCGCCTTGCTGGTAGACAATCTGGGCGGTGCTCAGGCTGCTGTAGGTCATCACCACGCCCAGCACGGCGCAACTCAGCGCCAGTTCGTAGCTGATCAACTGGGCCGACGAGCGGATGCCGCCGAGCATCGAGTATTTGTTGTTGCTGGCCCACCCCGCCAGGGTAATACCGTAGACGCCAATGCCGGTCACCGCGAACAGGTAGAGCACGCCGACGTTGATCTCGGCGATCTGGAGGATGTTGCGCACGTTGCTCGTCTGCGGGTCGGCGAAGCAGGCGCGGTAATCCCAGTTCAGGTTGAGGCACCCGAAGGGAATCACCGCCCAGATGATAATCGCCGGGATCACCGCAATCGCTGGCGCCAGCAGGTAGACCGGCTTATCGGCGGCCGTGGGAACGACATCTTCCTTGAAGAAGAGTTTGACCGCGTCGGCGAGCGGCTGCAAGAATCCCCCCGGCCCGGCCCGGTTCGGCCCGACGCGGTTCTGAAAGCGGGCCAGGAGGCGCCGCTCAAAGAGCGTCAGGTAGGCGAAGGCGGTGGTTACGGCCAGGGTGATGACAAAGGCCTGTATGACTAGAATGAGCAGGTTGAGCCAGTTCATACGCACCTCTGTGGGGCCGAAGCAGCGGCACGGCCGCCGCTTCGGCGCGACCCTACACCACCAGTTTCACCAGGTGCACGCGGGTGCGTGGGCCGGTCTGCACCGCGGCCAGTTCCACGCCCGGCAGATCGGCCGGTACGAGGGCCACGCCGGGCGGCACATCAGCAACCACGCGGGCCGGCAGGGTGAGCGAGCCGGCGGCGGAGTCGAGTCGCACCAGGTCGCCGGAATGAATGTTGCGCCGCTCGGCGTCGGCGCTGTTCAGGGCGACGTAAGGGGCCGGAACGTGCTGCTCCAGTTTCGAGCCGCGCAGGAGCGGGTCGCCGCCATAGGCCAGGGGCTGGCTCAGGAGCAGGATCGGCCGTTCGTCACCCGGAGCCGGCGCGGGCCGGGGCGCCAGGTTGATGCTGACGGCGCCGCTTTCGACCGGCGCGGGCAGTTTGATCCCGATGCCCTCGGTATTCTCGTAGTTGGTGCCGTCGTAGTAGATCGCCTCATTGGCCTGGCGGCCCCAGGTCCCCGGTTTGCCAGTGGCGGCCAGGGCGGTGTAGGTCACGCCGGCATAACCGGGCACGCGCTCGGCGATCTCGGCGGCCACCTCGGCGGCGGTCAGGTAGTCCCAGGCATCATCAGCAGTCGTATCACGGGGGGCCTGCGCGCCAGCGCGGGCGCTCAGGGCGCGGCCCACCTGGGCGAAGATCTGCCAGTCGGGCCGGCTGTGGCCCACGGGGCCACGGGCCTGCCGCGTGCGCTGTACGCGCCGTTCGGCATTGGTGTAGGTTCCCTCGCGCTCGGCCACGCTGGCGGCGGGCAGCACCACGTGGGCCAGGTGCGCGGTCGGCGTGAGGAAGAGATCCTGCACCACCACGAACTCGGCTTCGGCCAGGGCCGCGCGGGCGGCGGGGAAGTTGGCGGCGGGGTCGAGGCCGGCGATCCAGACCGCGCGCACCCGCCCGTCGCGGAGCGCCGGCCACAGGTCGCGGGCCGCCAGGCCGGGGCGGGCCAGGGGCGCGTAGCCCGGGCGGGCGTCGGGGCGCACACCCATATCGAGGGCGCCGCGGCTGTTGCCGCCGGGCAGCAGGGCGATCAGGCCGCTCTGGGCATGCCCGGCCTTGCCGCTCAGCGCCAGCAGCGCCCCCAGGGCCTCGACTACCGCCGGCCCGGCGCTGCGGGCCTCGGCGCCGTAGATGATCACCAGACGCCGGGCTTCGCCGAGAGCGCGGGCAGCAGCAGCAATCGTCTCCGCCGCCACCCCCGCGCGTTCGGTGATCCGCTCGGCGCTCATGTCGTTGAGTACGCGCTTCAGGTCATCGAACCCGCTGCTCTTGACCGTCACCCGTCCCCCCGCGGCGAGCAATTCGCGCAGCAGACCGTGGAGGAAGGCCAGTTCCCCGCCGGGCAGGTAGCGGGCGGCGAGGGTGGCCGAGCGTTCCAGCTTGGTGGGGCGCAGGTTGGCGACGATCAACTGGGCGCCCCGCTGCACGGCGCTGCGCAGCCGCAGCACGTAGAGCGGCGCCTCCTCCTCGGGATCGGCGCCCAGTACCAGCACCACATCGCCCGCGCCAAGTTCCATCAGATTGGCGTCCTTGCCCACGCTGAGCAGCGCGCCCAGGTCATCGTGGGGCGCTTCACCGGGCGCGCCGGGCAGGTGATCGAGGTTGTTGCTCTGCAGTTGCTCGCGGAAGAGCTTCTGGAACAGGTAGAGGTCCTCATTGCTCAGGCGCGGCGAAGCCAGCCCGGCGATGGCCGCCCCGCCGTGGGCGCGTTGCACGGCCTCCAGCTTCTCGGCCACCAGGCTCAGGGCCTCGTCCCAACTCGCCTCGACCAGCTTCTCACCCCGGCGGATCAGCGGCGCAGTCAGGCGGCTCTCGTGCTCGAAGAAACGATGGCCATAGCGGCCCTTGTCGCAGAGCCAGATGTCGTTAACCGCGGCGTTTTCGCGGGGCATCACCCGCATCAGGCGCTCGTGGCGCATATCCAGGGTCATGTTGCAGCCCACCGGACAGAGGGTGCAGACCGCGGGGATGGGGGTCAGTTCCCAGACGCGGGCGCGAAAGCGGAAATCGCTGCTGGTCAACGCCCCTACCGGGCAGATGTCGGTGGTATTGCCGGAGAACTTGCTATCGAAGGGCGGGTCGCTCCTGGAGATGATCATCCAGTTGCGCCCGCGGTGATCGAAGCCGAGCACCGGGTCATCGGCCAGTTCGTCCTGGAAGCGCACACAGCGCGAGCAGAGGATGCAGCGCTCGCGGTCGAGCAGGATCAGGTCGCCGAGGGGCACTGGCTTCTCGAAATGGACCTTATCGGTGTAGTCGAAGCGGCTGCTGGCGGGTCCCCACTCCATGGTCAGGTTCTGTAGAGGGCACTCGCCGCCCTTGTCGCACACCGGGCAATCGAGCGGATGCGAGGTCAGCAGGAACTCCAGCACGCCGCGCTGGGCGAACTTGACCTCGGGGCTCTGCGTGTTGATCACCATACCCTCGCTGACCGGCGTGGTGCAGGCGGTCTGCAACTTCGGCATCATGGCGATCACCGGCTTGCCGGCCTCATCGAGGAGGGGCTGGCGGGTGGCGGGGTCGAGCTTCGGGGTGCCGATCTGCACCAGACACATGCGGCACATCCCTACCGGCTTCATCCGCGGGTGGTAGCAAAAAACCGGAATGGCGATCTGCGCCATGCGCGCCGCGTCAACCACATTCGTTCCGGCGGGGACCGTGATGGTCACCCCATCAACCGTAATGGTTACATCCGCCATAGCTGCTCGCTTCCCAGGGCGTCAGTACATCTGCTCGACCGTGTCTGTGGAGGCGGGAGGGTCCGGGAGGGCTTCGCCCTCCCAGAAACCCTCCCCTAGCGCTTCGCCGTCAGGGGGATCACCGGCCCGTGGCGGCCATCGCCGTGTCCATTGCCGTGCGGGTGGCGGCGGCTGGCGGCCACGATGGCCTCGAACTCCTCGGGGAACAGCGTCAGGGCGCTCTTGATCGGCATCACCGCGCTTTCGCCCAGCAGGCAGAAACAGTTCCCGGCCATCTGGTTGTAGATGCTGTGCAGGGTCGGAATATCCTCGGGCACGGCGTGGCCCTCTTCAGCGATGCGGTGCAGCACCCTGACCAGCCAGTGGGTGCCTTCGCGGCAGGGGGTGCACTTCCCGCAGGACTCGTGCTTGAAGAACTCGTCCATCTTGTAGGCCACGTGGGGGGCCTTCACCGTATCGTCGAGCACGATCACCGCGCCGGAGCCGAGCATCGAACCGGCGGCGGCGACGCTCTCGTAGTCGAGGGGCACGTCAAGGTGCTCGTGGGTCAGCCAGGGGGCCGAGGCTCCGCCGGGGATGATGATCTTCACCGGGCGGCCGCCGCGCATCCCGCCGCCGTATTCCGGGCTTTCGATCAACTCGCGCAGTGGCACGCCAAAGGGCAGTTCGTAGTTGCCGGGGCGGTTAACGTGGCCGGAGAGGGAAAAGCACTTTGTGCCAGGACTCTTCTCGGTCCCGTGACTGCGGTACCAGGCGACGCCCTTCTCGACGATGCGGGGCACATTGGCGAGCGTCTCAACATTGTTAATGATCGTCGGCTTACCATACAAACCGGCCACGGCGGGAAAGGGCGGCTTGAGGCGCGGCTGGCCGATCTTGCCCTCCAGCGACTCCATCAGCGCCGTCTCCTCGCCGCAGATGTACGCGCCAGCGCCGCGGTGCACATAGATGTCCAGATCGAAACCCGTGCCGAGGATGTTCCGGCCCAGGAACCCGGCGCGGTAGGCCGCGGCGATGGCCCGTTCAAGGGTAATTGCCGCCGCGGCGAACTCGCCGCGCATATAAATGTAGGCCGTGTGGCACTCAATCGCATAGGCCGAAAGGGCCACGCCTTCAATCAATTGATGGGGATTACGGTCAATAATTTGATGATTATTGAACGTGCCCGGCTCGGATTCATCACAATTACACAGCAAATAGCGCGGATAGACCCCTTTGGGCAGAAACCCCCACTTGATGCCGGTGGGGACCCCGGCCCCGCCGCGGCCCCGCAGTCCCGACTCCTTGACCATTGCCACGATGTCGGCAGGGTTCTTCTCCTTCAGCGCCATGCGATAGGCTTCCCAGCCCCCGTGGCGGCGGTACACCTCGAAGTCGTTGATCTCGGGAACATCGAGTTCCCGCATGATGATATGCTCGCTCAGGCCCATAGCGCTGCTCACCTTTCCAGGGCCGCATGCCGCGGCGAGATGACGTTTTCCTGGGAGGCGTCACCCGCCCGGACCCTTCCGGAAGTGGCTTCCGGGAAGGGCTGTACCACAAAGGGATGGAATATAGATACACCGTTCCTGGG
>JAOACN010000393.1 GCA_026417815.1 Chloroflexaceae bacterium
CTGCAAGGTGAAGTAGCCCCCGTAGGAACAGCCGGTAATCCCGATCTTGCCCTGCCGCGTCCAGCCACGGGCGATCGTCTGGCGCACGATCTCGGCCTGCTCGTCAATGTCAAGCGCGCCGAAGTTGTTGCCGTCGGCCAGGGCGTTGAAGACCGCCGGGGTATAGCCGGCGCGTCCGGCCAGCGGGGTGATCAGCACCGGCAGGCCCATGGCCGGAAGGATCGTGTAAGCGTTTTCGACATTGACCAGCCAGCGGTTCACCATAGCTACGCCCGGTCCGCCCTCCTGCCACACCACCAGCGGCGCATGATGGGGTGGAAACGGAGCGTCGGCTGACTGGACGAGCACCCCCACGCGGGTCTGGCCGTTGCGTAGGGTGAAGCGCACCGGGTCCTGGCGCAGATTGGCGAATAGCCGCAACTCCTCGTTGAACCAGGTCACGCGCTTGAGGCCCCGCCCGTCCCAGCCGAGCCGGTAGATCTCCGGCGGCTCGGTGTAGGAGCTGAACATAAAGACGATCTCGCGGCTGGTGTTGGTGGCGAAGACGTTGTAGTACGAGCCGGCCCGGTCGGCCAGGTTGCGCAACTCGCCGCTGACGCGGTTGTAGTAGTAGGGGTGGCGGTCAGTGCCTTTCTGGGCGCGGAAGATGATCTCGTCGGGGGAGATAAACTCCGCCACGGCGCGCGAGAAGGCCCCGCTGCTGAACAGATCGCTCTCCAGCCGTCCGACCTCCTGGCCGGAAAGATCGTAGAAGCGGAACGAGGTCCGCTCCGAGAACTGTGGCGTGTAGATCGGGTGGCGCCGGCCCTTGAGGCGCGCCGGGTGCCAGGCCTGCACCAGCAGGGTGCGCTGGTCGGGCGACCAGGCATGCGCGGCCAGGATGGGCGGCAGCGTTCCGCTGGGCTGGATGATCTGCACCGCGCCGCTGGCCCAGTCAACGATGTAGGTGTTGTTGTACTGCAGAATAGGGTTCTCGGATGGGGCCAGGTTGCCGGTCACGTCGCGGTAGACCTGCTCGGAGAGCAGGGCCCCGTCGAGCTCGGGGCGCTCCTGCTCCGGGTCAAACAGGCCGTAGATCGAAACGGCGAACCGCGACGAGTCGCGTGTCCAGGTCTCACCGAAGAGCACCGACGCGGCAGGAATGGTGGTCATGTAGCGCAGGCTGCCATCGCGGCGATCGAAGAGCGTCAGGTCGAGCGTTTCGGGCGTGGCGGCCACCTCACCCGTCTCGCCCTCACCCTCCTGGCGCATCAACAGCCGATCGAAGGCCGGGTGGCCTCGCACCCGCGCGACGGCCCGTTGCAGCCCGGGGGGCAGGGGGATCGCCTCCGCACGGGCGGCGCCGGGGGCCACGCGGGCAATTGGCACGCGGATCGGGCGCGCCATCTCCGCCTCCTCCTCGGCTTCGGGCGGCAGGAGCACCAGGAGAAAACGATCGAGATCAGGCGCGACGGAGACGATCTCGCAGTCCGGCGGCAGGGTGATCCGCTCGCTGCTCACCTCCAGCGTGTCGCGGTTAATGCGCAACTTGACGAAGGCTTCTTCGATGGTGTCGGCGCGCTCATCAACCGCCAGCGCCCCCAGGTGCTGCCCGTCGAGCCAGACGAAGCGCGAGAAGCCCACCAGGGGCAGCGGCGTCAGACTCCCGAACGCCTCGGGGTCAATCGGGCGTACCGTCCCGTCGCTCAGGTTCATAAAACCCACCTGCTCCTCGGAGACGACGAAGATCGTCTGGTCGTCGGGGCTGGGCGGGCTGAAGGGCAGGTAGAGCGAGGTTTCCTTCTGGATCCGTTCGAGACGCTCGACCTCCTCGGGTTGCAGCAGGTCCTGCCGCTGACCGGGCCGCGAGACGTCAATGTTGAGGACATTGTTGCGTGCTTGCTGGGCCTGGGCCGGGGCAACGACCGCCACGCAGGCGAGGATCAGCAACAGGGGCAACCACCGCCGGAGGTGCATAGAGATGTGCTCCTTTTGAAAAGAGAGGAAACTACCACTGCGTCCGAGCAGTGGTGATGGGTCGGCCCTGCCCGGTAAGGCCAATGCTTTGGCCTTACATAGCAGACCCTCTCCCCCTGCCGAGCCGGAGTCTCACTGTACTGCCAGAACTGGCCCGTCGCCACATGGCGACACAGTGTAAAGCAGAATCGAATCAATAATATCAAACTTTTGAGGAAAATGGTATACTATGCTACGAATAGTCTTTACGGTTCCACAACACTGGTGAGTGTTGTCCCCGGCGGGTTGCCCCCGCAGGGGCGCGAAGGCAGCGTTGATATGGAGTGCGCCGAGGCGCGGCAGTTGCTCGACGCGGGGGTGGCGCCGGGGTCCACCGATCCGCATCGCGCGGCGTTGGGGTTCCATCTGGCTCGTTGTGCCGCCTGCCGCGCCTATCGGGAGCATCCGGGGGACCTGGGGCTGCTCGCCGCGCTGCTGCTGGAGGCGCCGCCGTCTGCCCCACCCGCGCCGCCACGCTCCCCTGTGCTGCGCATCCGCCACGCGCGCGCCCCTTCGACCTGGTGGCGCTATGCGGCCTGGGCGTTGGCGATCATGATGCTGGCGGGCCTGGTCCTGGTGGTGGGCCGGATCGCCGTGGCCGCGTACACCATCCAGAGCAACCTGGCCGCCATGCGGGTGACCGGCGCGCCCCTCCCCACCTCTGCGATGCGGGCGACCGGCGCGCCCCTGATTGTAGCGACACCAGCGTTGCCGGGGGCCTCTACTCTCCCTCCCGCCCCGCCGGCGCGGCCCGATCGCGCGACAACCGGCGCCGCAGAGGCGGGCCTCGCCCCCGCCGTGGCGCCGGGTCTGATCCCTTCCGTCACCGCCTGGCCCGCCATCGGCGCCAGCGCCACCCCGGTGCGCCTGCCGGCGATTGACGGGCAGCCCATTCCCACCTTGCCGGCAATCAGCGCCACCCCGGTGCGCCTGCCAGCCATTGGCGGGCAGCCCATCCCCACCCTGATGCCGACCGTTCCGGTGCAGCCGGTCTCCGGCGAGCCGCTCAATATCCTCCTGCTCGGCAGCGACCGTCGCCCCGGCGAGGGCTGGCAGACCCGCTCCGACGCGATTGTGGTCGTCCGCCTGGACCCGGCCCGGCAGCGTATCGCCCTCCTCTCGCTTCCGCGCGACCTGGTGGTGAACATCCCCGGCTATGGCTACGCCCGCATCAATGCCGCAACGGTGTACGGCGAGTCCGACCCCTATTTCGGCGGCGGGATGGAGCTGGCTCGCGCCACGGTGAGCGAGTTTCTGGGCCTGCCCATTCATCACGTCGTGCGCGCCGATTTCAGCGCCTTCATCGCCGCGATTGACGCCATCGGCGGGGTGGACGTGGTGGTGGAGCAGGAGTTGTACGATCCGGCCTACCCCACTATGGATTACGGCTACATGGTGGCGCACTTCCTGCCCGGACCGTACCACATGGACGGCGAGATGGCGCTGATCTACAGCCGCATGCGCCACATGGACAGCAACTACGCCCGTAATCGCCGCCAGCAACAGGTGCTCGTCGCCGCGTTCCAGCGCGTCCGCGACCAGAACCTGATCGGTCAGGTGGAGATGCTGGCCGATCTGACCACGGCCCTGCGCGACCACATCCAGACCGATCTGAGTCTGGAGCAGATGATCGGCCTGGCCTGGGCCTTCCGCAACGTCGCGCCAGAGATGGTTGAGCGTTACGCCCTCGACGAAAACCTGGTCTACGAGGGAGGCATTCCGGGCGACCCGTATGCAACGCTGCCCCTGCCGGGCGCAGTGGAGACCGTGGTGGCGCAGTTTGTGCAGGGAGGGGAGTGAGCGCGCTGGTCACCGCCGCAGATAGACGGCGATGGCGTCGGGCACGGGGCGCTGTGGGCGGGGCCAGAGGGGTTGGCCCCGCCAGACCGCCTGGGTAGAGGTGTCGTCATCGCCGCCGAGGGCGTCGTGGCAGCCCATGTCGCGCAGGGCGCGCGCCAGGTCCACCCCGGTGATGCCAGCGGAATTGGCCAGCACCAGGAACGAACGCCCGCCCGGCAGATCGCCGACACAGACGGCGGTCTTGGGATAGGCGCCGCTGTACACGGTAATGCGCCAGTCGAGTTGCACGAAGTCCTCACCCAGCGGATTGAAGGGGAGGAACTCGCTGGTTTCGGCGTCGACGGCGGGATTGGCGATCTTGCCCTTCCAGAGGATCACCGGCCCGCCGCCGACGGCCTGCTGGCAACGCCGCAGTTCCTCGGCGTCGAAGAGACCGATCATCGCCCGCTGATCGGCGGTGATGCAGAGCGCGCCGCGCCAGGGGTTCACCCGATGCACCACGCCGTTGATCACCACGCTGCCCTCGTTGGAGGTACGCACCGCGCCGTGGAAGCCGAAGGCCATCGCCCAGAGTAGTTCCATCCCCTCCCGGGCGGCGAAGGGCGCGCTGGCCATCTCCACCACCGGTTGCAGGTGCCGCCGCCCATCGAGCCAGATCGTATCGCCGCTGGCATCACTGCCGGGAACGGCGCCATCGGCGTTGATAACCTCGACATGCACGCGCTCATCGAGGCGCGCTACGGCGTAGAGCAACTCGCCGCCGCCGATGCCGCGCCGGTAGAACTCGACCCGGCCCTCGCCGGCCCGCTCCTGCAGGGCGCTCTCGCGGTTAAAGGCCTCCAGGCGTTCGTGGGCGGCAGGAAGCGCCGGTCGCGGCAACATATGGGCAACCAGACCTTCCGTCATGGGTTGGCCCGCCATAGCCGCCGTCAGCACATAGCGCGAGAACACCGTGGCGTCAGGCGTGAACCAGGTGAACAGGAAGTATACCCCCAGGCCGGCGAGTAACCCCAGGGCAATCTGGAAGACGCGTCGCTGCGACATCGAATCACTCTACCCTATCAGGACGACGAGGGGATTTCCTGGGGTGGCGCAGCCTTTGCCACGCCCCTCCAGGATGGTAACACAGGGCTGATGCAAACGGGCACGTCCCGGACCAGGTTTTTACCGGCACAATACCTTGTCGAGCGGCGTAGCTCTACTTTGTCACTTGCCGCGGCTTCTGCTGCGAGGAGGTTCGGAGAGGTGCAACCCCTCCGAGCTTTCCCCTTTCTGGCGCGGCGAAGCCGCGCCAGGAAGGAAAGATCTTCTGGGGCCTGCGGCCTCCGCTCCCCCCACCAGCGGCAAAGTGACAACGTAGAGGTAGCCGCCCCAGATTGTATCGCCAGAGGCGGACGTTGCATCGGCCCTGGAACGTAGTTCCGTCCAGGCTTCGTTGCCGGGTTGCGGTCGTTGGGCCGAAGCATTGGCGCAACCAGCCCTTCGGCCTTACGGGGCGAGGGTTGACCTATCACGTGTGCTCGGACGGAGCAGCAGGCGTGTGTCGCGTCTGCCGGTGTGGTATTATAGCACAAAAGTTCTGTTCATCTGTCGGAGGAGGCGCGCATGGCTCGCCCCATCCCCCTCGTGCTACTGCTGCTCACCCTGCTCGTCGCCCTGCCGCCGGGCAGGCCCGCTCGCGCCCAGCGCGCCGATGGGCTCGACCAGCCGCTGCTCGCCGCTAACCTGTGCGGTGCGGGCGATGGCTCGGAGACCCACTTCACCATTGCGGCCACTGGCGATACCTTTCCCCACGAGAACATTCAGGCCGTGGGTGAGAGCCAGGGCTACGATATGCTCTTCGATGCCGTGCGTCCCTTCCTCCAGGCCGCCGACCTGGCCTACACCAACTTCGATGGGGCCATGCTCGAAGGCTCGCCGATCAGCGGCTATCCCCTGTTTAACTACAATCCGGCCCTGGCCACCGCGCTGCGGAACGCCGGGATCGACGTGGTCTCCACCGCTAACAACCACATCCTCGACCGCGGCCCTGAGGGCATTGACGCTACCCTGCGCGTGCTGGAGGCCAATGGCATCCTGCAACACGGCACGGCCCCGATTGGCGCCGTCCGCCCGCCCTATTTGCCGCTGACCCTCACCCGCGACGGCGTCAGCCTGACGATTGGCTTTATTTCGGCTACCTGGGGCACCAACGGCATCCCCGATCCCCACGGGCAGGTCAATCTGCTCTATGAGTCGAGCGAGTACGGCCAGCAGGGGGGCGTGCGCCAGAGCATCCTCGACGCCATTGCCCAGGCCGATCGGGAGACCGACCTGGTGCTGGTCGCGGCGCACTTCGGCTTTGAGTACGAGTTCTACCCCCACGAGAGCCAGATCGATGCTGCGCGGCGCATGGCCGAGGCCGGCGCCGATGTGATCCTCGGGGCGCAGTCGCATAC
>JAOACN010000422.1 GCA_026417815.1 Chloroflexaceae bacterium
CAGGTACTTCGCGCTGTTGAGGGGGTGGGCGTGGAACCCGTCGCAGAGTTCGCCGGCCAGTTGCGCCAGACGCTCATTGACCCCGGCGATGTACACGGGAACGTCGGGGTGATCGATCTTCCCGGGGTTGAAGAAGGGCGCCATCAGCGTATGCTGGTAGAACTGGCCCCGATAATTCAGGCGGCCATTACCCTGAAAGCTCTGCCAGATCGCCCGCAGGGCCAGGATGTAATCGCGCAGCCGTTCGACCGGATGCTCAAAGCTGGCGCTGAAGCGACGCTCGATGTGGGCGCGGACCTGGGTGCCCAGGCCCAGGATGAAGCGCCCGTTGGAGAAGGCGGCCAGATCCCAGGCGATCTGGGCCGTCACCATGGGGCTGCGGGGGAAGGCGATGGCAACGGCGGTGCCGAGGCTGATGCGGCTGGTGTGTTCGGCGGCGATGGTCAGGGGCAGGAAGGGGTTGTGGGCGGTTTCGGGCGCCCAGAGGGCCGCGAAGCCCAGGGCCTCGGCCGAGCGGGCCACCTCGGCGGCGACAGGCAGGGGGTTGGCATCCACCATGAACCCGACATCGAGCAGCATAGGTTCCTCCTCTCAGGGCCGGATGCGGTGCAGCAGCGCCACGAGCCGGTCGTGGTCGTCTTTGAGCAGGCCGGCAAGATCGCGCCCGGCGCGCACCAGGTAGTCGCGGCGATCGGGGCGCGCCCGCGCCACAGCGCGGATGGCCGCGGCAAGCAGTTCGTCGCCGGGGACGTGGGTGGCGAAGAGCACGGCGCGGAAGAAGTCGTTCCGCGCCGAAAAACGCACCAGTTCGGCCGCGTCGCAGGCGTAGACCGAGTAATGCACCGGCGGCGGTTGCGGAGGGAGGTACTGGTAGATCGCCTCACCCTCGGCGAACCCGACGGTGAGGGCCGCGAACTCGGTCTGCAGCACCTCGGCCAGATCGGGGTTCTCGGCATAGATCTCCTCGTCGTACAACTCGCGCCCGCTGTAGGTCCGCCCACGAATCACGGCACGGCCCCCCGGCTCCCGGCTGCCGGTGCGGATCTCGTACACCAGGCCGTAGATTGCCAGGCCGTCGCTCTGCGTGACCGCGCGCACCAGGGCCCCGAAGGGCGGGGCGGCCAGCAGTTCGTAGGCGCCTGCCACGAAGCGCGTGGTGGACGACTCGATGATCTCGCCGATGCGCTGGGTGGTCATCACTATAGCCGGCTGAACTCCTTGCTCTCCCGTTTGGCGGAAACGGCGCCAGCGGCCTCGGCGCGGGCGAGACTGCCTTCGAGCATGCGCTCGAAGGCCCGCCGGTCGGCCGCGCGGATCACCGCCTGCTCGTGGGCGCGGGCCAGGGCCACAGGGTAGCCTCCGCCACGAAGGCTCTGATCATACACGAGGCTGTGCACCAGGTCAACCTGCTCGGGGACGGAAGCCACCCACCGGGGGATCTCGACCCGGCACACCTCGCGCCCGACCCGCAGGTGAAAGAAGTGGATGCAATGGGGGCCGTAGCGCTCAATGTTGATGGTGCTCATCGAGACGAACAAGGGCCCGCGCTGGCCCTCGGCGAGGCGAGGGCCGAGCACATCGGCGTCAACCAGCCCCTGGCAGAGGGCGCACGACGGTTCGCGCCCGGCGCGCGCGTCGCTGCACTCGGCGCAGCGGGCGCCGCGCCCGGCGGCCACGTCCACATCGGGGCAGAACATCAGCCGGATGGCCCCGACCACCTCGGGGGAGCGGGGACGGCTGATGTACGACGCGGTCGGGATGCCGCGGGCGCGCATGCGCTCCAGGTAGCCCAGGTACTGCCCCAGAAAGCGTTCCTGCACGAAACGCTCGGCCCCGGCGAGGGTCCAGCGCACGAGGGTGCCATCCTGCAGCGCCAGGGCCGGCAACGCGCCGTCCAGGGACGTCTCGGCGAGATCGGCCAGCGCCAGGCCCTCTTCGACGTCACGACGGGCGCTCAGGTAGTTGCCCTCGATGGCCACCCGGCGGGCGCCATCGCTCAGGTAGAGGTCCTCCTCGCGGTAGTAGAGCGCGGGCCGCGAGCCGAGGCGCGCGGTGGGGCGCTGGCCGTAGCGAATGAAGACGTGGCCGATATTGATCAGGTAGCAGGCCACACTGCCGTGACGATCGAGATCGATCTGCGAGCCATCGGTGGCCACCACCGCATAGGCCGGCGGGCAGGCGGGCAGATCGCGCACGGTGTCGAGG
>JAOACN010000486.1 GCA_026417815.1 Chloroflexaceae bacterium
GCCCTGCAGAGGGAAAACCGGCGCCTGGCCCAGGAGCGTGACACCAGCCCGCGGCCCATCCTGGTGAAACTCGCCCCCGACCTCGCCGAGCCGGCGCTTGCCGAGGCCCTGGAGGTGTGCGCCGAGACCGGGGTGGCCGGAATCATCGCCACCAATACGACCATCTGCCGTGACGGGTTGGCCCCCGCCGACCGTGCCCGCGCCGCCGAGAGCGGCGGCCTCAGCGGGCGGCCCCTGCACCCCCTGGCGCTGCGCGTGGTACGTTTCGTGGCGCGCGAGAGCGGCGGCAGGCTGCCAATCATCGGCGTTGGCGGCATCTTCGGCCTCGACGACGCCCAACGGATGTTCGACGCCGGGGCCACGCTGCTGCAGGTGTACACCGGCCTGGTCTACGAGGGACCCGGACTACCCGGGCGCATCTGCCGCGGGTTGCTACGGGCAAGCTAGCTCGATTTTAGATTTTGGATTGGCGCGGATCTGGCCAGCCGCATTCCGCTCCGCTTCCACAATCCCAATCCAAAATCCAAAATCCAAAATCCAAAATCCACTATGCCGTTACCCCTCACCCCTCACCGCCTGGCGCCGCGCGAGCGCATCCTGGCGGCCCTCGACGTAGACGACCTGGACGCCGCGCTCGGGCTGGTGCGCGAGCTGCGGCCACTGGTAGGCGGCTTCAAGGTTGGCCTGGAACTGTGCACGGCTGCGGGCGCGCCCCGGGTGGCAGAGGCCGTGGCCGCCGCCGGGGGCAGTCTGTTCCTCGACCTGAAGCTGCACGACATTCCCAACACCGTTGCCGGCGCCGTGCGTGCCGTCTGCGCGTTCGGCCCCGCGGTGCAAATGCTGACCGTGCACTGCCAGGGCGGCGCGGCCATGCTGCGCGCCGCCGTCGAAGCGGCCCACGCCGCTCCGCAGCGCCCGCTGCTCCTCGGCGTCACCGTGCTGACCAGCGTGGACGAGAGGGCCCTGCGCGACGAACTGGGCGTCGGGGCGCCCCTGGCCGAGCACGTGGCGCGCCTGGCCCGCCTGGCGCAGGACTGCGGGCTGGACGGGGTAGTGGCCTCGCCGCACGAAGTCGCGGCGATCCGCGCTGCCTGCGGCGATGGGTTGCTGATCATCACCCCGGGGGTGCGCCCGGAGTGGGCCGCCACCGGCGACCAGCGGCGCGTCATGACGCCCGCCGCGGCCCTGCGGGCCGGCGCTGATTACCTGGTCATTGGACGTCCGATCACCGCTCCACCGCCAGAGGTGGAGGGACCGGCCGCTGCCGCGGCCCGGATACTGCGCGACATTGAAGCGGAGGCGCGATGAAAGGGGAGGATGTGCTGGCGCTGCTCGCCAGCGTGGGCGCGCTGATCACCGGCGACCATCTGGTGTACACCTCTGGCCGTCACGGGAGTAGTTATGTCAACAAAGATGCCCTCTACCCGCACACCACCGCAACCGCCGCCGTCTGCGAACGGATCGCGCGCCAGTTTGCGGGCACAGGGGTAGAGGTGGTTGCCGGCCCGACCGTCGGCGGGGTGATACTGGCCCAGTGGACGGCGCACCATCTGAGCGCGCTCGAAGGACGCGAGGTACTGGCGGTCTATGCTGAGGAGGAAGCCGCCGCCGAGGGCAAACGGCGCGTGCTGCGGCGCGGTTACGATGCGCTGGTACGTGGACGGCGGGTGCTGGTGGTTGAGGATGTGCTGACCACCGGCGGCTCGGCGCGGCAGGTGGTAGAGGCGACGCGAGAGGCGGGCGGCGAGGTGATCGGCGTCGGGGCGCTCTGCAACCGCGGCAGCGTCACCGCCGAGACGGTGGCCGCGCCGGTACTGTTCGCCCTGGTTGACGTGCCCCTGGAAAGCTACGCCCCCGAGGAGTGCCCGCTCTGTGCCGCCGGGGTGCCGATCAACACCCGGGTAGGCAAAGGCGCCGCCTATGTGGGGGCGAGACCTGGCCGATCGTAACGACGCGCCAGGTCTCCATACCATCCATCTTACATCGGCGGCGGGCCCCCGTGGAGCTCTTCAACCAGATGCGAGCGGGACTCGACCTCGCTCAGGCGCATCGAGGCGTAGGTCGAGGCGGCACGCAGCAACTCGCGGGCCTGGGCGGTCGGAAGCAGCCGCAGATCATCGAGGCTCAGACCAAGCCCGCGCAGATACTCCTCCATGTACGCACGTTCCAGATGACTCTGCGCCATGCGCGGGGATTGATCCTCAAACTCCTGCTCCGTCATGCAGCACCTCCCTCCATAAGAACGCAAGATGCCCGTCGCAGGGCGGGCTGACGTACCAGGCGCAGGACGGCCAGGCACACACCCCTATGGTATAGAATCCGTTACGCCGGGATCAAGCGGAAGCACCGCTACCTGACGAGATATTCTCACTACTTGCAGGGATTCTGCCAACCGCTTGCACATGATCGCCCGGGGCTGAGGTAACCTGGAGCAAGCCCCAACCATGGTCGTATCGGGCGGCTACGCCGCCCCTACCCCCGCCGGAGGCGGGCGTTGCATCAGTCCTGATGGTCACCCTCCACCTGCAGCAAGAATGTCAGGTTATGCTATCCTATAGTGAAACCATCAGCCAGGCAGGCATCGAGGAAGTCCTCGCATGCCCCTGTGCATGCATGTTCACATCCTCCGGCTATGCGGGTCGCCATTGTTCACGACTATCTCAACCAGTACGGCGGGGCCGAGCGCGTGCTCGAAGCCCTGCACGATCTGTACCCCG
>JAOACN010000400.1 GCA_026417815.1 Chloroflexaceae bacterium
TCGTGGGCTCGGAGATGTGTATAAGAGACAGGAGGTGTGGAGGTGTGCAGGTGTGGAGGTGTGCAGGTGTGGAGGTGTAGGGTTTTCTCTCCCGCTCTCCACTTCTACAACTCTACATCTCCACAACTCTACATCTCCACAGCTCTACACCTCTACAACTCCACACCTCTACAGCTCTACAAGTCCCTACCTCTCCCCGTCAGCGCCGTCAGCACCTCGGCGGCGCCCTGCTCCAGCAAGGCCTCGGCGAGGGCCGTCCCCAGGCTCTCGGCGGCCTCAACCGGGCCGGACCGCTCGCCGCGGACCACCGTTGCCCCATCGAGGGAGCCGACGAGACCGCGCAGGCGCAGGCGATCCGGCGCGTCAAGGGTGGCATAGGCGGCAATAGGCACCTGGCAGCCGCCCTCCAGGCGCCGCAGGAAGGCCCGTTCGGCCAGGGCGGCGGCGCGGCTGGGCCCGTGATCGAGGGGGGCGAGCAGGGTCAGCGTGTCGGCATCGCTGGCGCGGCACTCGATGGCCAGGATGCCCTGGGCCACGGCGGGCAGCATGGTTTCGGCGGGAACCGGAGCGGCCACGAAGGTCGCGCCATCGCTCCGCAGGCGCCCATCGGCGTCGAACAGGCCCAGGCGCTCCAGGCCCGCCGTGGCCAGCACCAGGGCGTCGTACTGGCCCTCGGCCAGCTTGCGCAGGCGGGTATCCACATTGCCCCGCACGTCGCGCAGTTCCAGGTCGGGCCGCAGGGCGCGGATCTGGCAGGCGCGGCGCAGCGAGCTGGTGCCCACCACCGCGCCGCGCGGCAGGGTCTCAAGGGTGGCCTGGCCCGCCGCTGGCGTTTCCGCCCGCAGCACCAGCATATCGCGCGGATCGACCCGCGCGGGGAACGCGGCAAGCGTCAGACCCTCGGGAACGACCGAGGGCATGTCCTTGCAACTGTGGACGCAGAAGTCCACCTCTTCGGCAAGGAGCGCCTGCTCGAGTTCCTTGACGAACAACCCCTTGTCACCGACGGCGGAGAGGGCGACATCAAGGATGCGGTCGCCGCGGGTGGTAATAACCCGCAGTTCCACCTCCAGGCCGGGATGCGCGGCGCGCAGGGCATCGGCGATCATGGTTGACTGGGCCAGGGCCAGACGTGAGCCCCGCGTCCCGAGGATGCGTTTGAGCATATACTCTCCACCGTGGTTCGCATGGCCGCCGAAGCGGCTCGCAGGCTGACGCGCGCCGCCCGCGCGTCAGCGTTCCGCCGCCGAAGGCTCCAGATTGAACAGATCGCGCACCATCGCCGCATAGCGCATCCCGTCGCCTTCGGCGGCGGCATCGCGCAGGCGGCGGGTGGGCATGTGCAGCAGTTTGTTCACGATGCTGCGGGTGAGGGCCTCGATCACCGTGCGTTGCTCAGGTGAGAGGTCGGCCAGGCGACGCAGGGCCCGCTCCAGTTCGGCATTGCGGAGCGCCTCGGCGTGCTCGCGGAGCATCGTCAGCGCGGGCACGGCCTCCTGGGTGCGGATCCAGGCCTGGAAGGCCCGCATCTCTTCGAGGATGATCTCCTCGGCGCGCCGGGCGGCCTGGGCGCGCTGGCCCAGGGTGGCCCGCACCACGTCCTGGAGGTCATCAACGGTGTAGACGTAGGCGCCGGGCACGCTGGCGACGTCGGGATGGATGTCGCGGGGCACCGCCAGATCGATCAGCAACATCTCGGCGCAGGGTGTGGCGCCGTTGACGGCGCACGAGAGGGACTTGACCGACAGGGCGTCACAGATGTGCTCGCGGTAGATGATCGGCACAGGGGCGGCGGTGGAACTGATCACGATGTCGGCGCGGGGCAGCACCGCGGGCAGTTCTTCCAGGCCATAGGCGGTTGCGCCATAACGCTCGGCCAGTTCGCGGGCGCGGGCGGTGGTGCGGTTGACGATCATCAGCCGGTCGGCGCCATTGGCGAGCAGGTTCTGGGCGGCCAGTTCGCTCACCTCGCCGCCGCCGATGAGCAGCACCTGTCTCTTATACACATCTGAC
>JAOACN010000620.1 GCA_026417815.1 Chloroflexaceae bacterium
GCGTGAGACTGAGCTCTGGCTTAATTGGGCAGCAGCCGCCAATTCAACCTGCGTCACGCCGCCTTTTTGTACTGCCGCGCGCAATCGCTCAAAAAAAATTGCGGATCCGCAACTTTTGTCTTGACCGAGCTGGCGTGTGCGCATATTCGTTTACGCATGTTGCGCGCAACACTCCAAAAAGTCGAGCAAAAGCCGGCCCGCCGGCGGTCCGTACGATTCCCTGGAATTGGTGCGGCGGCGGTGGTGCTGGGGGTGCGGCGCGATCATCTGTGGCGGGTGTTGACGGGCCGGCGGGAGAGCCGGTCGCTGATGCGCCGCTACCGCGAACTACAACGAACGAGGAAGAACCATGAAAGAACTGACGATTGACGTGGCGGTGCATCATCGGCTGCGGTTGCCGCTGGCGGTGCGGGGCCGGTTGACGGGCGCGCGGCTGGCGCGGCTGGCGCGGCGGGCGCTGGGGCCGCGCGGGCGGCTGGAGGTGGTGGCGGCCTGGGCGCGGGAGAAGGGGCGGCCGACCGGGCTGCTCTTCGAGGCCTGACGAGGGCAGGGGAGCGATGAAGACGCTGGACCTTGCGACGGCGGACCTGGCGCTGCACCCGGCGCTGAAGGCGCAGCCGGGGGCGTGGGCGGAGGAGGACCCGCGCTTCCTGGCGTTGTGCCGGGACATCCGGGAGCGGGGCGTAATACACCCGCTGCTGGTGACGGCGGAGCGACGGATCGTGGATGGGCGGCATCGGTGGCGGGCGGCGGTGCGGCTGGGGCTGGAGCGGGTGCCGTGCGTGGAGGTGGCCGGGGAGGCGGCGCTGGAATTGATCCTGGCCACCTTGTTGGCCCGGCGGCACTACACGCCCGGCCAGCGAGCCTACCTGATTGCCGACCTCATCGAGGAGGCGTGGAAGCTGGCCGCTTTCAAACGGAGTAAGAACGCCTCGAAAAACGAAACGAACTCAGTTCGTTTCGGTGATTTGCAACCACTTACGCAAAATTGCGCGCCAAAACCACCCTATTCCGGCGGGGCGTTATACGCCCCGGAGGCCGAGCCGGGCGGGGCGCCGCGGACGGTCGAGGACTACGCGCGCGGGCTGGGGGTGTCGGTGCGACTGCTCCAGCAGGCGCGCCAGGTGTGGGAAAGATTCCGGGCGCATCCCGAGCCGTTCCCGTGGTCGGACGAGGCGCTGGCGGCGCGGGGGCTGAAGCCGGGGACGCGCCTGACGTTGCGGGAGTACTTCGAGCCGGCGATCCTGGCGGACGAGGCGCCCCTGGGCCTGGGGCGTGTGCTCGAGGGCCTGGGCCAGAAGATCATCCAGGCCGAACGCGAGGCGGAGCAGGGGTGGCGGCATCGGGGCCGGGCGGACGTGCTGGCCGAGCCGGACCGGCAGATGGAGCTCTTTGGCGAGGCCTGGCGGACGGTGCGCATCCGCGCCTGCGAATACTGGGCGCATCTGCCCCCGGAGCGCCAGGCGGCGGTGTGCGAGGAGATGGCCGCCGAACTGGCGCAGATGCCCGACGACTACCTCGCCCAACTCAAGGCCCTGGCGCACCAGGAACTCAAACGGAGGCACCATGACCGCGCCGACTGA
>JAOACN010000675.1 GCA_026417815.1 Chloroflexaceae bacterium
GCCACCGGCGAACTGGTCTCCGGTCCGGATGTGGTCTCGCGGGGCTTTGTGTACATGCGCCAGAGTCAGGATCTCGTCGAGGCAACCAAAGAGGCCGTCCGGGCGGCGCTCACGACACGGAACGGCGTGGTGAGCGGAGCAGGTGTGGACGCGAGCTTCATCAATCGGAAAATAAAAGATGTGGTGAGCGAGTTCCTGTACCGCGAGACGCGACGGCGCCCGATGGTGCTGCCAATGGTCATGGAAGTGTGAGCGCAATATACACCGGTATGCGCCCGGTAGCCCGGCGGCTGAAGCCGCGGGCTACCGATGGGAAGCCCGCCGTTTGGCTGAGCCTTCGTCCCGGCTCAGGCCAGGGCTTACGGCGGAGCCTGCGCGGGCTATACCGGATTTACTTCGTCACTCTACTTTGTCACGTGCCGCAGTTTCGGCTGCGAGGAGGTTCGGAGGGGTGCAACCCCTCCGAACGTTCCCCTTCCCGGTGCGGCGCGGAAAAGCCGCGCCACACCGGAAAGGGGGTCTCGCGGGGACCACAGGCCCTCACGGCCCCTTCGGCGGGGCATAGGGAAACGGCGTTTCCCCGGGTCTCGCATCGACGACAGGTTCAGGGCAGATCGGCAACGAAGGCGCGGAGGGCCGCTGTTGTGACAGCAAATTGCTCCTCAAGCGCGAAGTAGAGGTCAGGTGAGAAGGGCAGGCCGTGGTTGCAGGCCTCTTCGAGGGCGGCACAGCGGGCCGCCAGCGCGCTGGCGCCGATGCTCAGGCAACTCCCCTGGAGGCGGTGGGCCAGCCTCGAAACCGCGCGCCGGTCGCCACGGTCAAGCGCCAGACCCAGGGCCGCGAGCAACGGCGGCGTCTCAATCGCGTAGGTTTCCACAATACTGCGCAACAGGGCCGGTCCGTCTGGACCTACCATGTCCAGGAACTCGCGCAGTACGTGCGTATCCATCACGTCCGTAGTTGGCTCGATCAGCTCACGCACCATAAGCATCCCCTGTTTGCCTCCTTTTAACCTGATTTTTACCACGGGCCCCGAAAGCATGGCTATAGGACCATGGTCCTATCCGGCCATAGTCATTCTGGGACCGTGGTCCTACATGAACCCGATGGGGCGCCCGTGAGGCTCGCCGCGGGGCTGAGGCAACGTCGGGGGATTGGGGCGGCGACGCCGTCCGGACCAACAAAAAACACCAGGTCTGGGGGTCTGTCGTGAAGACGTTGCACCAGCCCAGGGGTTGACCACTAATTGTCCCGCTGGCCACGGTCCCGATGGTATAATGAGGAGCAGCTTGCTCACCACTGTGGAAGACCGACCTGACAGGAGCAATACCATGACCGTCAGCGCCTCCCCCGATACGGCCGCGCTGGAAGCATGCCACGAGCGGCTACGGGTTGTCTTCGAGCCGGATCAGCCGGTCTTCATCATCGAGGAGGTCTACGACCCGGTCGGCCCGCTCTGGCGCGTGACGCTGGTCTATCGTGACGCCCACGGCGCCTGGCGCCGGCGCCGCTACCGCTACGACATTCCGAGCGATACGCTCTATTTCGCCGGCGAACAGCCGATGACCATCGAAGAAGCGCGCGCGGCGCGCCGCTCCGGGCGATCGCTGACGACCGGGACCGGTGATTGACGTGCCTCGAAGGAACCGCGGGGCGCCCGGGTTCCCCACACCCCTGCGGAAAGAGAGGGTGTGAGAGGCCCGGCCCAACCATCCTGACGAACCAGTCAACCAGCGTACAAGCGACGAAAGTGTACCTATGTCCTCTCCTTCGGTAGACATGTCACGGAAAGGTGGCCCGTCGCGCCGGGCGCTTGTCGCCGCCTCCGTGATCGGCGTACTGGCGTTGATCGTGGCCATTCTCAGCCTGAACAACGGCGGCGCGGCCAACTACCTCACCGGTGGCTCGAGTGTGCTGGTGCTGGCCCTGCCGGTGTTTCTCACCGGGGTGCTCAGCTTCCTCTCGCCATGTACCCTGCCCATCCTGCCCGCCTATTTCGCGGTTACCTTCCAGGCCCAGCGTCGCAGCATCTTCCTTATGAGTCTGGCCTTCTTCCTCGGCCTTGCCACGACCCTCACCCTGCTTGGCGGCGCGATCAGCGCGCTGACCGGGCTGCTCTTCGCCGGGCGCGATCTGCTGCAGGTGATCGGCGGCATTGTGATTATCATCTTCGGGGTGCTGGGCATGTTCGGCAAGGGCTTCGCTGGCATGCAGATAGACGAGCGCCCCGCCACCACGCTGCTCGGCTCGTACCTCTACGGGGCCACCTTCGCCCTCGGCTGGACGGCCTGCGCCGGGCCCCTCTTTGGCACCTTCATGACCATGCTCACTGTCTCGGGGAACGTCGCGGTGCTACAGGGCGCGGTGCTGGCCTTTATCTACGCCGTGGGCCTGGGGTTGCCGCTGATTATCGTCGCCACTTTCTTTAACCGCCTGGGCCAGGGCTCGCGCTTCTGGCGCATGATCAGCGGGCGCGGCTTTGAGGTGCGCCTCTCCGGTCGAACCTTCTACCTGCACACCACCAGTGTCATCGGAGGTGTGCTGATGATCACCATCGGCGTGTTGCTGGCCACCGGCCGGCTCGAGGCCATGACCCAGCTGGCCAGTGGGAGCGGCCTCGGTGCCTGGTTCGTGACCATTGAGACGAAGCTCAGCGAAGTGTTTGGCCTGCGATGAGCCAGAAGCGCGAGCGCGCCGCGGGCGCGGTTGTCTACACCCGTGGCGATGACGGTTCGCTGCTGGTCTTGCTAATCAAGGATCGCTATGGCGCGTGGACCCTGCCCAAGGGCCACCTTGAGCCAGACGAAGCCGAGGAGATCGCAGCCGTGCGCGAAATCGCCGAGGAGACCGGCATCGTCTGCACGATCGAAGGCCCCCTCGCCCGCGTGAGCTACCCGATACTCAAGCATGGCGCTTGGCGCGACAAGGAAGTTACCTACTTCCTGGCCCGCGCCGACCACGTTACCCCCGTGCCCGCCAACGACGAGGGCATCAGCGAGGCGCTCTGGGTATCGCCCGCCGAGGCCCTGGCCACCATTACCTACACTCAGGTGCGCGATGTGACCCGGCAGGCCCTTGCCGCCCTGGGCGCTCCGGTGTGAGGTGGACGGTGTTCACATTCGCACCGCAGAGGGCGCGGCCCTCCCGGAACGTACCCGGATAACCTGATTATCCGGGTAGACTTCTAGGCGCCGCGATCGATCCGCGGCAGCACAATGCCCACCTGGCCCTGGTACTTCCCCCGCTTATCGGCATACGAAACCTCGCACACCTCGTCACTCTCCAGAAAGATCACCTGGCCGATCCCCTCGTTGGCGTAGATCCGCGCCGGCAACGGAGTGGTATTGCTGATCTCGATGGTCACATAGCCCTCCCACTCCGGCTCCAGGGGCGTGATGTTCACCAGAATGCCGCAGCGGGCATAGGTGCTCTTGCCGATCACAATGCACGAGACGCTGCGCGGAATGCGGAAGCGTTCCACCGAGCGACCCAGGGCAAAAGAGTTGGGCGGAATATCAATATGATCGACCTTCATATCCACGAATGATCGCGGATCGATTCTTTTTGGATCAACGATCACGTTCCAGACATTCGTAAAAACCTTGAACTCATCAGCTACTCGCAGATCGTATCCGTATGATGTCAATCCATACGATATAACCCCTTCGCGCACCTGCCCGTCAACGAACGGTTCAATCATACCGTGTTCCAGGGCCATCTTGCGGATCCAGCGGTCGGACTTGATGGGCATAGGTTTTCTCCATCTGGGCGTGTAGCACAACCCGGAGGGTTGCGCCACAGCATGCCCTCGGCAGGGGTGTGGGGAACCCCGGGGTCCCCATTGTTCCATCAGCGCAGCGCGCATGTCTCGTTGCGTCAAAGCCATGTTATAATACCACTCAGACCATCTGTGATGTACAACACAAAGGGTTCTGAACTCGTTCACGGGGTTTGACCCTTAGAAAGAGCACCCGGACGTGAAAGAGTTGTTCCGCCGCACCAGGAAGAGCTTCTCGTCGGCCGAGATCTCCGAGCAGACGCAGATCCCCGATGATCTGTGGGTCAAGTGCAGCGCCTGCCGCGAGATCATCTACAAGAAGCAGTTGTACGACAATCTGAAGGTCTGCCCAAAGTGCGGGCACCACATGCGCATGAGCGCCCACGAGTGGCTCGGCCTCCTCGATGTGGGTTCCTTCAGCGAGACGGACGTGCACCTCCTGCCCACCGATCCCCTCGGCTTCGTCACGCCCGACGAAAGCTACGCCGTCAAGCTCAAGAAGTCGCAGCAGCGCACCGGCATGGCCGACGCGGTGATCGCCGGGGTCGGCAGCATCAATGGGATCGTGCTGGCCCTGGGCGTGGGCGACTTCAGCTTCATGGGCGCCTCGATGGGCAGCGTCTATGGCGAGAAGATGGCCCGCGCCGCCGAGCGCGCCGCCGAGATGGGCATCCCTCTGCTGACCATCAACACCTCTGGCGGCGCCCGCCAGCAAGAGGGGGTCATTGCCCTCATGCAGATGGCCAAGGTGACCATGGCCCTCAACCGCCTGGCCGCAGCGGGCCAGCCGCATATCGCCGTGCTGGTGGACCCGTGCTACGGGGGCGTCACCGCCTCCTACCCCTCGGTGGCCGACATCATCATTGCCGAGCCAGGCGCGAATATCGGCTTCGCCGGCAAGCGGCTGATCGAGCAGATCATCCGCCAGAAGCTGCCCGCCGGGTTCCAGACGGCCGAGTTTATGCTCGAGCACGGCATGAT
>JAOACN010000721.1 GCA_026417815.1 Chloroflexaceae bacterium
GTACGGCATTGAGCCACACGCCGCTCCAGGTGATGGTCTGGCCGTTCACCGCGCCGTTATGCGAGACCCAGGCGGGGATCAGACCAGGCGGGAGGGTAAGCCGCACCACGGCCGCGTCGGGGCCGTAGAGGTGGAAATCGCCCTGGTTGCCCGCCTGCACGTCGAACCGGACGACCTGTGTTGGCAGCGCGGTGGGCGGGGCGCTCACGCGCACCCAGGCGTCAGGCGCGACAACGATGGTCGTCGCGGTGTCCTGGTTATTGGCCGGGGGGTCCACGGCCTGGAGGCGCGGTGGGGGAACGACCGCGGCCTCGACGGTGAGACGGTCTCCTCGTTGCCGGTCGGGGGGGACCATCGCATAGACCGTGAACACGACGCTCGGATCGCCAGAAGGCGCGGCGGTGAGCCACACGCCGTTCCAGGTGATGGTCTGGCCGCTCACCGCGCCGTTGTGCGAGACCCAGGCGGGGACGAGGCCAGGCGGAAGGGTGAGTCTCACCAAAGCTGCGTCTGCACCATAGAGGTGGAAATCACCCCGGTTACCTACGGTCACATCAATGCGGATTTCTCCGGTCGGCGGAGCAGTCGGGGGAGCACTCACGTGTACCCAGGCGTCGGGGTTTAGCGTCGTCACACCCAGGTCCAGGGTACGGCGGTCCTCCTGGCGGGCCAGGCGGGCGACTTCGCGGTCGTGAACCGATCCGCCCAGCAGGTCGCTGCGTGTCCCGGTGAGCGAAATGCCCTGTGGTCCGGCGTCGCTGTCACGGGTCAGGTCACCACTGGCGTTGGGCGTGGTATAGGTGGCGCCGCGGAGCACGCCACCAGCGGCGAAGGCCGCCGGGGCGATGCGAACGCGCAGATCCCGGTTCGGCGGAGCGGCGAAGCGATAGCGTCCCTGAGCATCGGTGGCGACAGCGGCCAGGACCGTCCCGGCGGCGTCGGTCAGTTCAACGGGCACGCCCGCGCGGCGCAACTCGCCGTCCTGACGGACGCCGTCGCGGTTGGCGTCGTCCCAGACCATACCCTGGATGTAGGCATAGGCGCAGAGAGGTTCGACATCGCCCAGGGCCGCGGCTTTGGTGGAGGTGGCGCCGCCGATGATGATCCGGTTGGCGCTTTCCTGGCCGCCGCTGCTGGCGTAGAAGCTTATCCCCGCCTGGCTGCCGCCAAACAACTGGGTCGCGGTCACCTGGGCCTGAGCGGGATCCACCCCGGTGGGCTGCGTTGCGAGGCCGCCCATATGGTTTTCGATGTGGGGAGGCGTGGCGCCCACGACAAAGTTGTGCAGGTTGTCGTTGAAGGCATCGTAACGATGGGCCGGCCAGGCGCGGCCATCTCCGGGCGCGCGGTTGAGCGGGTCGGCGCGAGAGACGCTCACGAGCGCCCAGTTGTTGCCGGTCCAGCGATATGCCAGCGTGTCACCCTGGGAGATAACCTGGTAGCCGCCGGAAGGTGGGGTGCGAAAGAAGAGTTGATCCCCGGCCCGATCGCGGATGCCAAGGAAAAGGGTCTGCCCGTCGGGCGCGAAGGTGAGGTCGGTCAGGATAGGCTGAGGATGCGCGACGTTATCCCCGACACGCGCCATCTCGTCCTCGGTGTCAACCCACGGGTTCCAGGCGGCCCCGTTCCCGCCAATACCGTTCTGGGGAGAGGTGATGATCACATCGGCAAGGGTCGTGCCGTCCAGGCGGTCAAGGAAGTCACCGCTGCGCAGGTTCTGGCTGAGGAACGCGCCCCAGGTCCACGTGCCGCTGGAGGTGCGGTAGTTGGCGGCGACGAAGACGCTGCCAGCGCGGCGGTTGGTGAAGCCGACGAGCATAGCGGGGAGGTCGTTGACCGGCTGTGGCATGAAGGTAATGGCGAAGGGGAAGGTGTCGGACGGCGATTGTCCGATGGCAGCGTAGGCGCCTGCCAGCGACATGGCGGGCAGGAAGGCGCCGGTGGTAACATCCACGCGCTCGATGCGCCGCTCGGAGATATTGACGATGAACAGGTAGCGCCCTTCGGGATGCATGGCAATGCCACCCAGGCCACTCGTGCCGGTTCGCGCGGTAGCGGCGCTGTCATAGGGATCGTTGCCGCTGCGATCCCAGTGATTGCCGGGGACGGTGGCGAAGAGCGACCAGGCGCCCGTAGCGGGGTTGATGGCGTAGATGGCGCCAGGACCACCAGGGCCGAAGGCGGTAAAGCGGCGCAGATGGGCGGCAGCGAAGAGACGTGGCGTGCCGCTTAGCGCGCCATCGTCGTAGGCCAGGCCGTAGATGGCGCCGATGCCGTTCTGGATGCGCGCGCTCGCCGGGCTGCCCGGCGGACGCTGCCCCAGCGGGGCAAGGAGGCGGGCACTCGATGGTGATACCTGTAGGACGGCGTGCACGTCGGTGCGCGGTGCGAAGATCGTGTCGTCGCTCCGGGCAACGGCGTAGGCCGGCGCGGCCAGGCAGGGAACGGCGGCGGTGGAGGCGGCGCTGCCGGAGGGC
>JAOACN010000441.1 GCA_026417815.1 Chloroflexaceae bacterium
CCACCAAGCCCAGCGTGGCCGTGCCCTTCTCGCAGGACACGCTGAAGACCATGGCTCGCGTCCACGCCCGCGAGGCGGCGATGAAGGTCGCCGCCGACGGGCTGCGCTGGTGCATCGGCGCCGGCCAGACCGACCCGAACCTGGCGGCGAGCATCAACCTGCCGGCGATCTTCAACGCCCAGGCCGGCCAGATCGAGGACATGAACGTCGTCGCTCAGCGCCTGATCGAGGCGTTCCCGGCCGAATAGCCATCCACCCGCCTCACCTGCCCCCGCTCCCGCCCGCACGGAAGCGGGGACTCGCGCGAAGACAGGTGGGGCACGTAAGGAGCGATCCACTATGGATATGTCAAACCGCGCCATTGCCATCGTCGGCCTGGGCGCCATCCTCCCCGACGCGCCCAACGCCCGGGCCTTCTGGGAGAATATTCTCGCGAAGCGCTACAGCATCACTGAGACGCCACCCGAGCGCTGGCTGCTCAGCGATTACTACGACCCCGACCCCAGCGTCCCCGATAAGACCTACTCCAAGATCGGCGGCTGGGTCCGGGGCTTCAAGTTCGACTGGCAACGCTTTCGCATTCCGCCCCGCGTGGCCGCCGCAATGGACGAGGGCCAGCAGTGGGCGGTGACGATCGCCGCCGAGGCCCTGGCCGACTACGGCTTCCCCGACCGCCCGCTCAACACCGAGAATACCGGGGTGATCCTCGGCACGGCCATGGGCGGCGAGTTGCACTACCTGACCAACCAGCGGGTCATCTTCCCCGAGTACGCCCGCTACCTCAGCAATACGCCGGCCTTCCAGGCCCTGCCGCCCGATGTGCGCGCGGCCATCCTGGCGCAGTTCCACGCCGAGATGGACCGCACCCTGCCCCCCGTTACCGAAGACTCGATGCCGGGCGAATTGCCCAACATCGTGGCCGGGCGGGTGGCCAATGTGCTCAACCTGCGCGGGCCGAACTTCATCACCGACGCGGCCTGCGCCTCCACCTTCGCCGCCGTCGCCGCCGCTGTCGAGATGCTCAGCGAGGGCCACGTGGACGCGGTGATCACCGGGGGCGTGGACCGCAACATGGGTCCCTCGACCTTCGTGAAGTTCTGCAAGATTGGCGCCCTCTCGGCGACCGGCACCCGTCCCTTCGGCGATGGCGCCGATGGTTTCGTGATGGGCGAAGGCGCGGTGACCTTCCTGCTCAAGCGCCTGGCCGATGCCGAGCGCGACGGCGATACGATCTACGCCGTCATTCGCGGCGTCGGGGGTTCCTCGGACGGCAAGGGCAAGGGCATCACCGCCCCCAACCCCGTCGGGCAGGTGTACGCGGTGGAGCGCGCCTGGCGCAACGCCGGCATTGACCCGGCGACCGCGACCCTGGTCGAGGCCCACGGCACCAGCACCCGCGTCGGCGACGTGACCGAGGTCGAGAGCCTCTCAAAGGTGTTCGGCGGCGCCGAGCGCGGGCGCATCGGCCTTGGCTCGGCCAAGAGCAACATCGGCCACCTCAAGGCCGGCGCCGGTGCGGCCGGCTTGCTTAAGACGGTCTTCGCCATCCACGAGAAGATCCTGCCGCCCACGCTCAACTGCGAGCGGCCCAACCCGAACATTGACTTCAATGCCACTCCGTTCTACCTGCTCACCGAGGCCCGCGAGTGGGAGCGTCCCGGCAACGTGCCCCGGCGGGCCGGGGTGAGCGCCTACGGCTTCGGCGGCACCAACTTCCACGTGGTGCTCGAGGAGTACATCCCGGGCATGATCCGCACCGAGCCGCAGCGCTACCAGGGGGTCGAAGTACCCAATCCGGGCGGCGGTTCCAGCGGTTCGAGCGGCCACTACGC
>JAOACN010000451.1 GCA_026417815.1 Chloroflexaceae bacterium
AAGGTAGTGGCCTACGTGGCCGCGGCGCGGAAGATCCTGTGTTGGGCCTGGGCGGTGTTTCAGCATCAGCAACCCTTTGATCCGCGCAAAGCATCCTCGAAAGCGGCGCTTGCCGCTTGACACACATGAGAGAATCTCTCCACCTATGGTGGAGAGGGGGCAGGGGGGTGAGGACCGAAAGCGCATTGGAATGCCAAAAACCCGTTCTCGCTCGAAAAACCCTACACCTGCGAGGGTGGAGAGGGAGGGGGCAGGGGGAGGGTGAGGACTCACATCAGCGTATCACCCTGGAACCAAAGAGGTACTGGACAGCGCCCTACCCCGGATCTATGCTGAGAGGGTAGAAACGTTTCGCGCGCGACTATTTTACCCCGGCGGGCCGGGGCCCGGGGAAACCCGGTTTCCCCCTACGTCCAACCGGCGGTGAGATCGCCCCAATCCGCCCGGCGGGCCGGGGCCCGGGGAAACCCGGTTTCCCCATCTACTTTATGGGTTGAGAGATTCGGACCAATGACGCTCCGGAGGAAAAAAACAATGATAGAAGCATTCGAGTTTGATATTCGTGAACGTTCCACCCTCACCTTCGCCCAGGCCGAGGTGCTTTCGGATTACCGCCTGGGCTGGCTGAGCCGCCACGTCAGCCTGATCGGGCGGCGCGAGGTGATGAGCGGCAACGCCAAGTTCGGCATCTTCGGCGATGGCAAGGAGGTGGCCCAGCTCGCCCTGGCCCGGGTGATGCGCCCCGGCGATACCCGCGCCGGCTACTACCGCGACCAGACCCTCCTCTTCGCCCTTGGCCTGCTGACCCCGCAGCAGTTTTTCGCCCAGCTCTTCGGCCATACCGACGTGACGGCCGAGCCGGCGACCGCCGGGCGGGCGATGAATGCCCACTTCGCCACCCGGCAACTCGACGCCCAGGGCCGCTGGCTGCCCCAGACCGCCGCTCCCCAGAGTTCCGCCGACATTTCCCCCACCGCGGGCCAGATGCCCCGTCTGGTGGGCCTGGCCTACGCTTCGCGCCTCTACCGGGAACTCGAGGCGTTGCGCCACCTCAGCCAGTTCTCCCACAATGGCGATGAGGTAGCCTTCGGCACCATCGGCAACGCCAGTTGCGCCGAAGGTTTCTTCTGGGAGGCGATCAACGCTATCGGCGTGCTGCGGGCCCCGGCGGTGATCTCAATCTGGGACGATGGCTACGGCATCTCGGTGCCCAACGAGTACCAGATCAGCGGCGGCGATCTATCGGCGCTGCTGGCCGGCTTCCGGCGCCGCTCCGGCGCCGACCAGGGCTTCGATCTCTACACCGTCCGCGGCTGGGACTACCCGGCCCTGCGCGAGGTGTACCTGCGGGCCGCCGAGCGGGCGCGCGCCGAACACGTCCCCGCCCTCATCCACGTCACCGAGATGACCCAGCCCCAGGGCCATTCGAGTTCGGGCAGCCACGAGCGCTACAAGTCGCCTGAGCGCCTGGAGTGGGAACGGACCCACGACCCGCTGCTGTGCATGCGCGCCTGGATCCTCGAAACGGGCCTGGCCGATCCCGACGAGCTTGACGCGATCGAGGCGGAGACCCGCGAGGAGGCCGAGGCCGCCCGCGAGCGGGCCTGGGAGGCCTATCTCGCCGAGCCGCGCGCCGAGGCCCGCGAGCTGGCCGGCCTGCTGCTGGCCGTTGCTCCCACGGCGGACGACCCCGCCGCCCTGCGCGCCATGGCCGCCGACCTGCAAGCGGCTCCGAAGCCCCTGCGCCGCGAACTGCTGGTCGCGGCCCACACGGCGCTCGTACAAACCCGCGCGCGCCCGACCCCGGCGCGCGCCACCCTGGCCGCCTGGCGCGACAACCAGCTTGCCCGCGGGCGCGAACGCTACGGTTCGCACCTCTACCGCGAGGACGCCGGCGCCGCGACCCGCGTGCCGGCCGTGCCCGTGCGTTACGCCGCCGATGCGCCCGAGGTGCGCGGCTTCGAGATCCTGCGGGCCACCTTCGACGCCTGGCTGGCCCGCGACCCGCGCGTGTGCATCTTCGGCGAGGACGTGGGGGCGCTGGGCGACGTCAACCAGGGCACCAGCGGCCTGCAACAGAAGTACGGCAAGCTGCGGGTCAGCGACACCGGCATCCGCGAGGCGACCATCATCGGCCAGGCCATCGGTATGGCCATGCGCGGCCTGCGCCCGATTGCCGAGATCCAGTACCTCGACTACATCCTCTACGCCCTCAGCCCGCTGAGCGACGACCTGGCCAGCCTGCACTGGCGCACCCGCGGCGGCCAGGCCGCCCCGGTGATCGTGCGTACCCGCGGCCACCGCCTGGAGGGCATCTGGCACTCCGGCTCGCCGATGGGCGCCCTGGTGCACCTGCTGCGCGGCATGCACATCTGCGTGCCCCGCGACATGACCCGCGCCGCCGGGTTCTACACCACCCTGCTGCGGGCCGAGGAGCCGGCCCTGGTGGTCGAGCCGCTCAACGGCTACCGCCGCCGCGAGCGGATGCCCGCCAACCTCGGCGAGTACAGTATTCCCCTCGGCGTCCCCGAGATCCTGCGCCCCGGCGCGGATGTGACCGTGGTGACCTACGGCGCCTGCTGCGCCATCGCCCTGGAGGCCGCCGAGGCCCTGGAGCAGGTAGGAATTGACGTCGAGGTGATTGACGTGCAGACCCTGCTGCCCTTCGATGTGCATGGCATCATCGGCGAGTCGCTCAAGAAGACCAGTAGGGTGATCTTCTTCGACGAGGACGTTCCGGGCGGCGCCTCGGCCTACATGCTCCAGCAGGTGCTCGAGGTGCAGGGCGGCTACTGGCACCTGGACGCTCCGCCCGTAACGCTCACCGCCCGGCCCCACCGCCCGGCCTACGGCAGCGACGGCGACTACTTCTCCAAGCCCAACGCCGAGGACCTGTTCGACGCGGTGGCGGGGTTGATGGAGGTGTAGGGCGATTTTGGATTGCGGATTGTCGCGGGTGGTGTTCTAATTGGACGCGGCCGGGGGCGCGGGGAAACCAGGTTTCCCCGCGCCCTCTCTCTGTTTTGACGACATCCCGTCGTGGTGGCTGCACCCGCTGTATCTCCCGCAAAGGGCAATGCAAAAAGCCGTGAATGCTTAATCTTCATAAGCCCTCGCTCAGGACGTGGAAGCCCCGGCGGGGCTTTTATGACCTCAGCCAGGGCTTCGGCCCGCAGCGCCCTATTTTCTTAATCTTCATCAGCCGCCGGGCTATAGGGCGAATACCGGTGTATATTCTTAATCTTCATTAGCCCGCAGCGTTCGGCAATACCGGAACATTTTTACATGTTCTATGTCCTTCCCCTGGCCCGACTTCTACGGTAATGCTATGGTATTAACTTTCTGATAGCTTTTTCATTGTGTTGCATTATACGTTTCTGAATCCTGGTCGAGCGTCCTCTTTGTTCTGGAGGCCTGGCTACGTGGTGCATCCGGCACGTCACCGAACCGGAGGGTCTGGGAGGGCTCTGCCCTCCCAGAAACCCTCTCAGTCCTTTCGTGTATCGGGACTTGCCGGATGCACCAGTAAGGCGCGGGGCGGGAATCCAGAACGGCGCTCCGCGTCCATCGGTCGCCGGTTCGTTCGTTCCATCGCCGGTCATTCGTTTCGTTCTAGTTGTACGTTCGAGGAGGAAGACCATCGTATGCGCATGCGAACCTGGACCGCCACACTCGTATTCACCCTTATCGTCCTGCTCGGCGGCGCCCGCGTCACCGCCCGGCCGCTGCGCCCGGGCGAGGCCCCCGCGCAGGCCTCCACGCCTCTGGAGACCCTGCTCAACCCCGACGGCAGCCTGCGGCTCGACGGCTCGTTCAGCGGCGCGCTGGACGTGAGCGGCTGGCAGGTCACCCTCGACCCCGAGCAGGGGCCGATCTTCCAGCCCCAGAGCGGCCCGCCCCGGTGGACCAGCCTGGGATCCGGGACCAACGGCGCGCTGAACAACTCGGTCTACGCCCTGGCGGTGAGCGGCGGCAACGTGTATGTGGGCGGCTACTTCACCAACGCCGGAGGTATTCCCGAAGCCGACTACGTGGCCCGCTGGGATGGGATGGCCTGGAGCGCCCTCGGCGGCAGCGGCGGCACCGGCGCGATCAACGGCCCGGGCCTCGCCCTGGCGTTGGGCAGCAGCAACCTGTATGTGGGCGGCAATTTTAGCAACGCCGCGGGCATTCCCGAAGCCGATAACGTGGCCCGCTGGGACGGGACGGCCTGGAGGGCCCTCGGCGGCAGCGGCAACGGCGCGCTGAACAACACGGTTTACGCCCTGGCGGCAAGCGGCAACAACCTGTACGAGGGCGGTGTCTTCCAGAATGCAGCAGGCATTCCCGAAGCCGACCGCGTGGCCCGCTGGGATGGCAGCGCCTGGAGCGCCCTCGGCGGCAGCGGCGACAGCGGCGCGCTCAATAACGCGGTCTATACCCTGGCGGTGAGCGGCGGCAACCTGTACGCGGGCGGCACCTTCCGGAATGCCGCAGGCATTCTCGAAGCCGACTACGTAGCCCGCTGGGACGGGACGGCCTGGAGGGCCCTCGGCGGCAGCGGCGACGGCGCACTGAACGGAGTGGTTGCCGCCCTGGCAGTGAGCGGCGGCAACCTGTACGTGGGAGGCGCCTTCACCAACGTCGCAGGCATTCCCGAAGCCGACAACGTAGCTCGCTGGGACGGGACGGCCTGGAGGGCCCTCGGCGGCAGCGGCGACGGCGCGGTCACCGGTCCGGTCAACGCCCTGGCGCTGAGCGGCGGCGACGTGTACGTGGGCGGCCCCTTCATCAATGCCGCCGGCATTGCCGAAGCCGACTATGTCGCCCGCTGGGACGGGGCGAACTGGAGCGCCCTCGGCGGCAGCGGCAACGGCGTATTGTTTAGCGATGTCTTCGCTCTGGCGGCGAGCGGCAGCGACGTGTTCGTGGGCGGACCCTTCACCAATATCGGGGGCAACCCGGCCGCCGACTACATCGTCGCCTACGCGGTACCGCCATCGGTGAGCGCCATCACCCGGCTTAGTCCTGACCCCACCACCGCCGACAGCGTGCAGTTCCAGGTGGCCTTCGATGAGCCGGTCACTGGCGTGGCCGCGGGCGACTTCGCCCTGACGACCACCGGCGGCCTGAGCGGAGCCAGCGTCACCAGCGTCAGCGGCAGCGGCGCGACGTACACCGTTACCGTCGTTACCGGGACGGGCAACGGCACGCTGCGCCTCGATGTGCCCGCCGGGGCCACCATCACCGACCTGGCCGGGTTGAGCCCGAACAACCTCCCATTCACCGTCGGGGCGACGTACACCGTGAACAGGGGCGGCGCTCCGACCCCGACGCCACCCGGCGGCGGCAGCCCGACCCCGACGCCGCCTGGCGGCGACACTCCAACCCCGACCCCGCCCGGCGGCGACACTCCAACCCCGACCCCGCCCGGCGACGACTTGCCTGTCAGGGTCTACCTGCCGCTGGCGCAGCGGTAAGCGCCGGTTTGGATAACCGGGTTTTCCGGTTGGGGTGTGGGAACGTTGCGCCCTCCTACACCCTCCGGTCCGTGCATTACCCACAGGTTGGGAGGGGGCGTTCAGCCCCCAACCTTGCTGCCCCTCCTGGACGCGGCAGGGGCGACCTGCCGGTCGCCCCTGCCGTGTATGCCGCCCGAGATGACGCAAAGGCGTGGAGGCCCACCTCCTCGCCACCAACACTGCCTCGCGTCTTCGCGTCTTTGCGTCAATTGGTACGAGAAACGCTCCGCATCCAGGGCTACGCCCCCTCCTCCAGCACCCGCGCGACGGCTACTTCCCAGGGCGTCGCGCGGGCACGGCGTTCGGCCTGCGCCGCCGTCGCGGGGTCGAGCGCGGCGCGGGTGGCCGCCAGCACCGCCCGCGCCGCGTCCAGCGTTTCGCGCCAGGTGGCGGGATGGGCCGTGGCCAGCGTGGCCAGTTCGTGGGCCTGCTCCGGCGCGCCGGTTTCGCTGAGCACCGTCGCCAGACCCACCAGGGCGTCCATGACGTAGGGTGCCACGCCTACCTCGCGGGCCAGCCGCAGCGAGGCCAGCCAGTGCCGGCGCGCCGCCGCCAGATCGCGGGCGGCGTAGGCCCCCTCGGCTAGATTGGCGTGGGCCGCGGCGGCGCCGTGACGGTCGTCCAGGCTCTCGAAGATGATCAGGCTCTCGTTGAGCAACTGGCGCGCGGCGGCGTGGTCGCCCATCAACCCCAGCACCCGTCCCAGACTGCACAGGCTCCAGGCCGCGCTCACCTGGTCGCCCATGGCGCTGAAGAGGGTGCTGCTCTCGGTCAATAGATCCCTGGCCCGGGCATAATCACCCTCGCTGCCCGCCAGGTCGCCCAGGGCATCGAGGGCCCAGGCAACGCCGGGCTGGTGGCCAAGGGCCTGGTAGGCGGCCAGGCCCTCCTCCAGCAGCCGCCGCGCGCGCGGCGCGTCGTCCCGTTCGCTGGCGACGATCCCCAGCCCGGTGAGGGTGTAGGCCACATCGAGGTCCTGTTTATGGGCGCGCAGGACCGGCAGCGCCGCCTCCAGGCGTTGCTCGGCGGTGGCGAATTCGCCGATCCAGCAGTACAACGCGCCCGCGCGCGCCCTGGCCCGCGCCAGCAGCACCGCGCGGTCCGTGGCAGGCGCATCCCCCGGCGGCGCCTGCTCCAGCCGCTCGACCAGGGCCTCCAGGGCCGCGATGCCGTCGCTGTACCAGCCCCGCACCTCGTGCAGGCGGTAGAAGCCGTCGAGCGCCAGGGCCAGTTCCTCCAGACACAGCTCGGCGACGGCCCAGGTCCAGGCTTTCCACAGATTATCGTACTCGCTATCGAGTTCGGCGAGCGCCTGCCGCTGGTGGGCGCCCTGCAGGTCCTGGTTGCGCCGTTCCAGCAGCCGGGCGTAGAAGCGGACGAGGCGCAGCATCGTGGCCCGTTCCTCGGCGGGATCGGCCGCCAGTTTGCGCGCCGCGAACTGCCGCAGCAACTCGTGGATGGCGTAGCGTCCGGTGCGGTCGCGCCGGATGAGGGCCTTGTCGGTGAGCGCGGCCAGGATCAATGGCGAGGCCCCGGCCACCTCGGTCGCCGCCACGCGGGTAAAGCCATCCTCGAAGACGGCGAGCTGCCGCAGGGCCTGCTGCTCGGTGGCGCTGAGCCGCTCCCAGGTCTGCGTGAACACGCCCTCGACGCTGCGGTGGCGCTCCGGCACGTCGAGCAGGGTGGTGGTGAGCAGGGCCATGCTCTGGGTCAACTCGCGGGCGATCTCCGCC
>JAOACN010000463.1 GCA_026417815.1 Chloroflexaceae bacterium
CACGGCAAGTGACAAAGTAGAGTTATGCGCCTTCTCTGTCAGGTTACGCTATCGTCGCGCCAGATCATCGAGGCAAAGGTGCCCAGCACGGCCCCGAAGAACAGCCCGCCGCCGCCCCAGGCCAGCGCCGAGCGCAGCAGGAACCAGACCCAGAACACCGCTCCGGCGTCTGGGGGGATGGCTCCCAGGGCGTAGCCAACCAGGACGTTGAACAGCGTGCCGATCAGGATGGCAAAGGTCGCCAGGGCAAGGGCGCCACGGAAGGCCCAGCGCAGGCGCCGGCGCAGGGTTGGATTGAGATGCGTCTCGGAGGTCATATGCGCCCTCGTTTCCTCACGCTACTGCCGGAGGGGAGGGTTTGGGATGGCGAAGCCCTCCCAGGAGAATACAACGAGACGAAACGTCGTGAACGCGCTGACGCTACTTCGTCATTTCTCCTCTGCGGGGAGGTTCGGAGGGGCGAAGCCCCTCCGAAAGATAAAGGTTAATCTTGTTGGGGCCCCCAGGCCCCCGCTTCTGGTGGCGCTACCGCGAATTGACAAGGTAGAGCTATTGACGCTGCTCGATGGGCGTGTAAGGCACATCCAGCGGGCCGATGTACTCCGCTTCGGGGCGGATGAGGCGATTGTCGGAGTACTGTTCGTAGACGTGAGCCGTCCAGCCGGCGACGCGACTGATGGCAAAGATCGGCGTAAACAGGTCGATCGGCACGCCCAGGGTGTAGTAGACCGATGCAGAGTAGAAATCAACATTGACCGGGAGCGCCTTTTCCGTCTGCACAATGGCGCGAATACGCTCGCTCATGTCGAACCAGCGCCGATTGCCGGTGCGATCGGCCAGGCGGGCGGCCAGACGCTGCAGCCAGAGCGCCCGGGGATCGTCGGCCTTGTAGACGCGGTGACCGAAGCCCATAATCTTCTTTTTGGCCGCCAGCGCCCCGCGCATGTACTGATCGACGCGCTCGGGGTTGCCGATTTCGAGCAACATACGCATCACCTGCTCGTTGGCCCCGCCGTGCAGCGGCCCCTTGAGGGTGCCGATGGCCGATACGATGGCGCTGTGGAGGTTCGAGAGCGTCGAGGCCGTGATGCGCGCGGCGAAGGTACTGGCGTTCAGGCCGTGATCGGCGTGCAGGATGAGGCACTGGTCGAGCACGCGGGCCGTCTCCGCGTCGGGTTCGACGCCGGTGAGCATGTAGAGGAAGTTGGCGGCGTGGTCGAGGTGATCGCTGGGCGTGACTGGCCACAGGCCATTGCGAATGCGATCCCACGCGGCCACGATCGTTGGCAGCGCGGCTGTGAGGCGAATAGACTTGTTGACATTGGCTTCCAGCGAGTTGTCACCCGTTTCGGGATCAAACGGCGCCAGTGCCGAGACTGCCGTTCGCAGCACGCCCATCGGCGAGGTTTTCTTTGGCAGCAGCAGCAGAAGGGCGATAATCTCGTTGGGCACGAGGCGGTTTTCGACCATCTTGCGCTTGAAGCTGTCAAGTTGCCTGCTCGTGGGCAGATCTCCGTACCAGAGGAGGGCAGTGGTCTCCTCAAACGTCGAATGCTCGACCAGTTCGTTAATGTCAATGCCGCGGTAAAACAGGCGCCCGTTGGTCCCATCAATGAAGCTGATCCCGGTCTGCGCGGCGATGACCCCTTCCAACCCTCGGCTCGACGACGTCATGGCGCTCTCTCTCTCTCGATGCTCCTGATGTGGGGCAACCAGGTTTCCCCACGCCCCTGTCGCATGGTGAGGGTCCGGGAGGGCGCAAGCCCTCCCGGAACGTACCCGGCTACCGCCGGGTGTGTGGTCAGGCGCCTATCCGATCACGATACACGTGACCGTGCGTTTGATGCCCTCGACGCCCTGGATCTGGTTCATCACCAGCCGGCCGATATTGCGGGGATCCGGCGTCTGCACGGTGGCGATGATGTCGTAAGGGCCGGTAACCGCATCGGCGGCGCTCACGCCTTCAATTGCGCGCAGGGCGGTGAGCACTTCGGCGACGCGCCCGGATTCGGCTTCAATTAACACATACGCTTTCGCTTCCATCGTTCCTCCTCATTGTGGAACCTTGCTGGCGCTGTTCGCCCTGAAGCCTGTGTTCGTTCTCCGTATCCGGGAGGTGCGGAGGGGCGCGGCCCTCCGAGAAAAACGCATAGAGGGCTCAGGTCACACCTGCGACGTCAACAACTCGCGCACAAACGTGGCTGCTCCGGCTGTGACCTGGTCGGGCGGCAGGCGCTCCAGGTGGGCGAGCAGCGCGCTGCCGACAATTGCGCCATCGGCGAGACGGGCCACCTCGGCCACGTGGCTGGCGTTGCTGATGCCGAAGCCCACAACCAGTGGCAGGTCGCTATGGCGGCGCACGCGGGCGATGATCTCGCCGAGGTTGGCGGCCAGGCTCTGGCGCGCGCCGGTAACCCCGGTAAGGGAGACCACGTAGATGAAGCCGCTGGCCCGGGCGCAAATGGCCGCGACGCGCTCCTCTGGCGTCGTCGGGGCCACGAACATGATCGTGTCCAGGCCATAGGATTGCGCGGCGGCCCGCAGTTCGGCCGACTCTTCGGGGGGCGCGTCGGGCACGATCCAGCCATCCCCGCCCGCGGCGGCCAGTTCGCGAGAAGCGCGGTCGATCCCGTAGCGTAGCAGGGGGTTGTAGTAGCCCATTAACAGCAGTGGCGCCTGTGTGCCCCGTTCGCGGAGCGCGGCCACGGTGCGCAGGCAATCCGCTAGCGTAATGCCGTTGGCAAGGGCCCGTTGCGCCGCGCGCTGGATGGTTGCGCCGTCGGCGAGGGGGTCCGAGAACGGTACGCCCAGTTCAAAGATGCTCGCGCCGGCGGCTTCCATCGCGGGCACCAGGTCGAGGGCGCTGTCGCGTTCGGGGAAGCCAACGGTGAGGAAGGGCATCAGGGCGATGCGGCCCTCCGCGCGCAAGCGGGCGAAGGTTTTGGCGATGCGGCTCATATGGGCTTCGTGGAGATGCTGGGCCAGGCGCCCGGCCAGGGTTCATTAACGGGTATCATACCATACCTGGCGGTTCATGCTACTTTGCACTTTGCCGCTGGCGGGAGTTGCGGGGGCCGCAGGCCCCCGAAGATCTTATCTTCCTGGTGCGGCGCGGCTTCGCTATGCCCCACCAGGAAGGGCAAAGTTCGGAGGGGTTGCACTCCTCCGAACGTATGTGTTCACCCTTCTCCTGGGAGCGAGGGCATCTTGCCCTCGAATCCTGACGAGGGCGAGACGCCCTCGCTCTCAGGTCTGCGGGGTTACCCTAAATCTGAATACGTAGCTCCGAACCTCCTCGCAGCGGAAGCCGCGGCACGTGACAAAGTAGAGTTAACGTGCCGGAGACCGATCAGGGCTGGTGCAAAGTTCCCGGGGCAAGCCCCCAGACCCCTGGTGTTGCGATGGTGTTGACGGCGCAACCGCCAACACTACCGCGGGCGGCGGATAGTGCAATCGCTCTGAGAGTTGATGCTTCTCATACCGCTTTTTTACGCTGCGTGCTATAATACGACAAACCACCCGCCGGATGGGAGGGTCCGGGAGAGCAACACCCTCCCGGGAACGCTCTTTCCTCGGTCGTCAAGAGGAGGGAGGGGAGACCTGATTTCCCCACCCTGCTGATGTAGCGCACCCCTCCGGGTTGTGTGCAGGGCCTTGCCCTCCCAGGAAACCCCCTATCTATCCCGGTGGCGCGCGCGGCGCATGGGTGACTGGCGAGGAGTGTGACGATGGCAGCAGGCAGGATGCTGATGCGGCCAGTGGAGGGCGCGCGGCGCTGGCTCGAGCGCAATCCGGCTGTGGCGCGCTGGTTTGGTGTCCTCAGGCTCGGGCTGTTTCAGTTTGGCATGGGCGTTTCGCTGGCGCCCCTCACCGGTACGCTCAACCGCGTGCTGATCGACGAGTTGCGCATCCCTGCTGTGGCGGTAGGTTTCCTGCTGGCCATTCACTACTTCGTGTCGCCAGCGCGGGCGATGATCGGCTTTCGCTCCGATGTTGCCCGTGCCGCGGGCAACTGGCGCACGCCCTACCTCGTCTTTGGCGCCATGCTTACCTACGGCGGCCTGGCAACGGCACCTTTCTCGCTGATCCTCCTCAGCGGCGACGGGGCGCTTACCTTTCCCGTCGCTATGATCATCTGCACGCTGATCTTCCTGGCCTACGGCATTGGCGTGAATGCGGTCGAGACGATCTATCTGGCGACGGTAAGCGACATCACCCCCTCGCGCCAGCGTGGCCAGGTCCTCGGCGTGTTGTGGATCATGCTGGTGTTGGGCACGATTGTCAGTTCGATTGTGATGGGCCAGTTGCTGGTCCGCTACGACCACATCCGGTTGATCCAGGTGATGCAGGGGTCGGCGGTGGTGTTCGTGGCGCTGACGTTCGTGGCGATGTACAACCAGGAGCGTCTCCGACCCGATGGCAAGCTAGAAGATGTCGGCGAGCCCATTCAGGTGCGCCAGACGTTGCTCGAGTCGGTGCGCTTGCTGGCCGCCCAGCGCCCGCTGCGCAACCTGTTCATCGTGCTCTTCCTGGCAGCCCTGGGCTTCGCCACCCACGATGTGCTCCTGGAACCGTATGGCGGCCAGGTGCTGGGGATGAGCGTGGCGCAGACCACTCAGCTCACTGCGTTGTGGGGCGGGGGGATGCTCCTGGGCATCGTGCTCTCGGCGGTGCTGCTCTGGCGCGGGCGCTCGCCGGTGCCGCTGATTGCCGGCGGCTGCCTGGTGGGTCTGATGGGCTTTCTGGTGGTGACGCTCTCCAGCAGCGGGGCCCTGGTGAACCCCTTCCGTGTTGGAGCCACGCTGATCGGCGCGGGGCGGGGGGTGTTCATCGTCGGCGCCCTGGCCCTGGTGATGAGCCTCGTGGACAAGAACCACGCCGGTCTCTTCATCGGGCTCTGGGGCATCACCCAGGCCCTGGCGCAGGGCTTCGGCACCATTGGCGGCGGCCTCATGCGCGACCTGGTGCAGCGAGCCACCGCTGATGTGGCCCTCGGCTACACCGCGGTCTATGCCACGTCGATGAGCCTGCTGGCGCTCTCGGTGGTGCTGCTCGCCGTGCTGCGCCTCGGGCGCCAGATCCGCAGCGGGGTCGTTCGCACGCCCTGGTCCAGCCTTGACCAGGCGAATGTCGATCAGATTATCTTCTAGCCGCAGCCGCTGCTGCGCCCTACGGGGCGTGGACGGATGCAACCGGCGGGGCCAGCGCCTCGCCGGTTTCTTCGATGTCCTCCGTCCGTACCCATCCCAGGTCCCAGTTCCCCCCGTGCGTAAAGACCAGTACCCAGCCGCTGGTTTCGGCCATGGGCGCCAGCCGCTCGTCGCGGGCAAGGGTGCGCTCCACGGCGCTCTGTTCGTCGGGGCGGGCGTGGAGGGGCGCGCCATCGCGCGCCGGTCGCAGCAGCGTGCGCCCCACCGGCGCGCGGACCGCCGCGTCGGTGGGATCGTAGGCCGCCAGGTAGCGCAGGACGCCCTGGGCGATACCCTCGGCGATCAGGTCGGGCCGACCGAAGAGTAGTTCGCGATCCTCCGGATGGGTCATAAAACCGGCTTCGAGAATGACGGCCGGAGTTTCTGGCGCAATGCTGTGCTGGTAGCGATAGTAGGCGAAGGCGTAGTAGGCGCGCATGTCGTAGGAGGGGCCGAGGGGGTCCTCGGGCAAGCCGGTGACCTGAGCATAGGCGGCGCTGATCGCCTCGGCCAGGGCGTCTGAAGCGGCCGAGGCGCGAAACGGCGTGGCGAGCTTCCATCCCCGCCGGGTGGCCGCCTGCGCGCCCGTGGCGCCGTCTACGTGTATCGAAACGAACGCGTCGGCCAGATAGCCTGGCGGCACGGTAGCGGGGAGCAGGTCAACCACCACCCCCGCGTCCGCGAGGCGCTCCATGGTCTCCCTGGCGATGATAATGTTGAGCTCCCACTCGTCGTAACCGCGGTAGTAGGCCCCCGAGAAGCGGCGAAGACTGGCCTGCTCATCGGGATGCTCTTCGCTGCGCCAGTGGCCTGCCTGGAGGCCAACCCGACGTGGCGCGGCAGGATCGGGCGTAGCCGTTGGCGCCGCTTCAAGCGTGGGCCTGACCGTAAGCAAGGGCGCCACCGTCGGCGTTGCCGCGTCCAGCGGTGCAGGTGGAACCAGTGGCGCCTGGGCGATGGGCACGCCACAGAAGATCAGACTGGCGAGCAGGCATGTGAGAGCGAGCAACCGCCACCAGCCTGGCCATCGCCGCCGGACAGGGTGACGCTGAGGACTTCTGCGCATCGCTCAAGGCTCTCGCTTCGCGGGCAAGACGCGGATAGGGTGGAACAGGTATGGGCCGTTCCGCGTGGCCGATCCCTGTCCACAGACGCAAACAGGGCCGATCGGCGCTGGTTACTTCCCCAGGGTCGCGAGAAACTCGGCGTTATTCTTGGTCTTCGCCATACGGGCGAGCATCAGTTCGGTGCCCTCGTTATCGCCGACCATGCTGACCATGCGCCGCAGGGCATAGGTCTGGCGCAGGGTCGTCGGATCGAGGAGCAATTCTTCACGGCGGGTGCTGGAGCGTTGGATGTCAATCGCGGGGAAGATCCGCTTCTCGGCCAGTTTACGGTCGAGATTGAGCTCCATGTTACCGGTGCCCTTGAACTCCTCGAAAATGACATCATCCATTTTGCTGCCGGTGTCAATCAGACAGGTGGCGATGATGGTCAGCGAGCCGCCCTCCTCGATGGCCCGGGCCGAACCAAAGAAACGCTTGGGCGGATAGAGCGCGGCGGGATCAATACCACCGGAGAGCGTGCGCCCCGACGAGGGCATGGCGATATTGTAGGCGCGGGCGAGGCGGGTGATCGAGTCCATCAGGATCGCCACGTGGCGCCCGTGCTCCACCTGGCGGCGGGCGCGTTCGAGGGTCAGTTC
>JAOACN010000470.1 GCA_026417815.1 Chloroflexaceae bacterium
CCGCCGAAGGAGCCGCCCGCGCTTCCTCCACCAAACGAACCGCCGGAGCCGTGGCGGCTGCCCCAGCCGCCACCGCCGCCACTGCTCCAACTGCCGCTGCCACCCCAGCCGCCTCCGGTGATAATGATCGGGCCGGGACCAGGGATGTTCGGCCGATCGTAGGAGCGGAACTGGCGCTCGATGTCGCGGGCCTCGTCGCGGATGTGTTCGGCGCGTTCGAGGGCCTTGTTCAGGGCCTCCTCGCCGGTGATCGGGAGGCGGATCTGGTCGAAGTCCTGCCGGAGGGCCCGTAGACGCTCGAACAGATCCGCGGGCGCGCGCCAGCGCACGCGCGCGCTGACACTCTCAGCGGAGTTGAGCCAGTTGCGCGCCTCGGCCAGGGTGCTGTTGAGCTTGCTCCGCACCTGTTCCAGGCGTTGCACGTCGCCATAGACCGCCTGATAGACGGACTGCGACTCGCGCTGCAGGTCCTGATAGGCGGCGTTCAGTTGCTCGAGGGCCGCGCGCCGCTCTTCTTCCTCCACCTGGCGAGTGCGGGCATCGAGGGCCTGGGCCTGCTCAAAGCGTTGGAGCAGGGTCTTCAGCGCGGCGACGCTGGCGGGGGTAATGTCGGCATCGTGGACGTTGACGAACCTGGCGATCTTGTTCACCTCGCCGGCAATGATGGGCTGGAGACGATCGGCCTGCTGGCGGAGCTTTTGCATCGTCTCGGCCTCGGAGCGGGCCTGGGCCAGGGCCTCGTCGGCGAGCCGGTCGGCGGTGGTGGCCGCGGCGGCGAGGCGCAGCCAGTCGGGTTTCTCCCGTTGGGCCTCGTCCCGGGCAATGGCCAGTTGCGCGGCGGCCTCGCGGAGTTGTTTCTCGGGAACCTTGCTCACATCGGGGTCGTGGGTGCGCACAAACTCCTCGCCAGCGGCAATGCTGCGCTCGGCTTCGGCGAGCAGGGCGCGAGCGGCGTCGCGGGCCTCCTCCAGGGCCTTCAGGCGTTCGACAATCGCGTCAATCAACTGGTCCACGAAGGACAGTTCCTGCTCCGCGGCGTCAAGCTGTTCATGGGCGAAGAGGAACTGCTGGGCCTCCATGGAATTGGCGGCGCGGGCGCGCTCCCAGTGCTCGTGGGCGCGGTCGGCGGCGGCCTGGGCCTCGCTGCCGTTGCCGCGGATGTCGCTCCAGGCGCTCTCGGCGAACTCATCAACGATGTCGAACACGCGGCGGCCCTCGGCGATGCGCTCGGCGGCCCGCAGGCCGCGCTGCTCAAGCTCGGCGATGCGCCGGGCGTTGGCCGCGAAGAGGGCGGGTGCGCCGCTGCCCTGGGCAATGGCGGCCTCGAGACGCGCCCCGGCCGCATCAAGCTGCGGAACAGCGGCGTCGGGCTCGCCACGCTGGAGCGCCGCGGCGGCCTCGGCCAGGGCCTGGTCGGCCTCGGCCAGGGCCTGGCGACTGGCATCGAGCCGGAAGCCCTGCCGTTCAACGGCGATGCCGCTCTCGCGTTCCCGCGAGATGCCGGCGCGGATCTGAGCATGGCGTTCGGCGATGGCGCCGATCTGCTGGCTGCGTTCCGACGCTGCCCGGGCGGCGGCAACGGCCTCGGCGAAGGCGAACTTCTCCAGGGCCGCTACGGCGCGCTCCACCTGCTGCCGGGCCGGGGCGAGGGCCGCCGCAGGGTCGGCAAGTTCCTCGCCCAGGGCCGCCAGCCGGTCGGCAGCGCCGGTCAGGCTTTTTTTGCCCGCTCAACCTCCTCGCGGGCCTGCCGCGCCTGTTGATCAAGCTCGGCGCGGAGTCGCTCAACGACCGCCAGATCCTCGCCGACGGCTTTTGCCTCGGCTGCTACCTCGTCGTAGGCGGCGGCGGCCTGCAGCAATTGCTCGTTGGTGGGCTTCTCGCGGCGCTCCAGTTGCTCGGCGGTCTCCTTGAAGCGGAGCTGGGCCGCGGCAAAGCGATCGCTGGCGGCGCGCTGGAGCTGGCTCAGCCGCTCGACCTCGGCCGGAGGGTAGGAGACCCGGTCGTACTTCGCCTTCTCCGCAGCGGCGTTGAAACGCTGGCCGAGGGCCGTAATCAACGCCCCGGCGCCCTCGCGGGCGTCCTTGAGCCGCTGCTGGGCCGTGGCGCGGGCCTTCGCCGCGCGCCGCTGGCGGGCCAGGGCGTACCCACCCGCGCCCAGGGCCGCCAGGCCACCGAGACCAACAACGATCGGCGTCGGATCGTTGATGCCCCCGCCGGGTTGGGGCGGATTCTTGATCGACTCCTCGATCGCCCCGAGGGCCGTGGTCACCCCGCGGGTGAAATCGCCGGCCGAGAGACCGGGGTTGAGGGCGGTGGTGCGGATGTACTCGGCATTATCGTTGACCTCGAGCGCCGCGTTCCAATCATCGCCATAACTGATCTCGCTGTAACGCTGGTTGAGCGCGACGTAGATGGCGATGGCGTTGGTGCGGAAGGCGCCATCGCTCCGCTGCAGGCCATCGTCCACCAGGCGCTCGGTAAAATCGTCGGGACCGCCCTCTTCCACCACATAGACTGCCACGGCGGCCCCCCGGTTGAGCAAGGGGCGGGCGGCCCGCTCCACGGCGTTCCGGTCCAGGCGCCCGCCGGGGTCGCGGATGATCAACTGTCCCTGGGCGAGGGCCGGAACCGCCAGCAGCAGCAGGAGGGCCGCTGCGGCGGCAAGACGGATCAACTGGCGCATGGCAGTTTCTCCTTTGGCTTTCACTCGTCGGCCTCCAGGGCCTGTTCCAGGTCGGCGAGGAGGTCGTCCACGTCCTCAATGCCGACGCTGAGGCGCACCAGGCCGGCGGGAACTTCCAGGGGCGAGCCGGCGACGGAGGCGTGGGTCATGGCGGCGGGAACCTCGATCAGGCTCTCGACGCCGCCGAGGCTTTCGGCAAGGGTGAAGAGGCGCGTGCGCGTGACGAGACGATGGGCGGCGGGCGCGCCCCCCGCGGCCACGAACGAGACCATGCCGCTGAAGCCGCGCATCTGGCGGCAGGCCAGGTCATACTGTGGATGCTCGGGCAGACCGGGGTAGAAGACCTGCGTCACGGCGGGATGGCCCTGCAGGAAGCGGGCGACGGCAAGGGCATTCTCGCCGTGCTGGCGCATGCGGAGGGCGAGGGTCTTGATCCCCCGCAGCACCAGCCAGCAATCGAAGGGGCCGGGCGTGGCCCCGGCGGCGTTCTGCGCGAAGCGCAGCCGGGCGGCGACCTCATCGTGGGAGGTGATCACCGCGCCGCCAACCACATCAGAATGCCCTCCCAGGTATTTGGTAGTGGAATGGAGCACAAGATCGGCGCCCAGTTCGAGGGGGCGCTGGCAGGCGGGGGAGGCGAAGGTATTGTCAACCACCGTCAGCGCGCCGTGCTGGCGCCCGATGGCGCTGATCGCGGCGATGTCGGCCAGTTTCAGGAGCGGGTTGGTGGGCGTTTCGAGCCAGATCAGGCGGGTGGCGGGGCGCAAGGCCGCCGCCCCCCGCTCCGGGTCGCGGGTATCCACAAAACTGGTGCTGATGCCCTTGTCTTCCAGCACGCGCTTGAAGAGCCGGTAGGTGCCGCCGTACACATCGTCGCCGCAGAGCACGTGATCGCCCGACCGGAGCAGGGCCAGGGCGATGGTGGTCTCGGCGGCCAGGCCGGAGGCGAAGCAGAGGCCATGGGCGCCACCCTCGAGGGAGGCGAGGGCCGTTTCCAGCGCGGTGCGGGTGGGGTTGCCGGAACGGGCATAGTCGTAGCCCTTATGCACGCCCACGGCTTCCTGGGCGAAGGTGCTGGTCTGGTAAATCGGGACGATCACCGCGCCGGTGGCGGGGTCAGGGTCCTGACCGGCGTGGATGGCGCGGGTGGAAAAACCGTAGTCGGGCATCACCGTCTCCGTGGCTGTAATGGGTCGCACCGGGATTATAGCACGCTGATCATAGTCGAAACGGCCCGGCAGGAGTATAATCATGCGTAGAAATGGCCTGCAGTGGCGCGGGAAAGGCCCGTTTCCGCCGCGCGCGACGCAGAGGGTTGCACCACTCGGGCAGGGCTTGTACCTGGGGCAGCTACGCCGCCCCGCACCCCGCGGCGGGAGATGGACGTTGCTCAAGCTCTGACCACCCGAACCAGAGCAGATGTAACGTCCAGGGGGAGGCCCCCAGACCTCACATATTTCGTTGGTTCTGGCAGCTACGCCGCCAGAACCAACGAAATATAGCTCTATCGGACGGTATAGCCGCCCCACCCCTCCTGCGGGAGGCGGACTTTATATCAGCCCTGCCCCCTGGACGAAGGGTATTGTTTAGAACGTCAACTTGCGGTATGATATGACAACAAGAAGCCGCAGAAAGGCAGGGGCGCCATGAACGACGGGTTGATCATGTTCGGCATCATGCTGTTCGTGCTGGTGGCGCAGGGGATCCTGTGGGCCTGGGTCTTTACCGAGCGCAACCGCAAGATTCCCGACGTGAAGATCATGAACTGGCGCGAGTTGCTCGAGATGTCGCAGAAGGGGATCGAGGAAGCCTATCGCCGGGCGCGGAGCAGTATGACCCGGCGATAATAGTAGGGCCGAAGCATTGGCTACGCCTATGCTTCGGCCCTACTGCCGGCTGGCGAGGCGCTGGGCGACGTTTTTGAAGGCGATGTCGGCCAGTTTGTTTTCCATGGCCCGCAGGCGCTGGCCCATCAGTTCCATGAAGGCAAGGGCCACCTGGGGGTAGCGTTCGAGGATGCGGCGCAGGGTATCGCGCCCGATCAGCCCGATGACGCACTCGGTCATCGCCTCGGCGAAGGTGTCGTGGAGCCATTGCCCCACCAGGGTCATCTCGCCGAAGATCGTCACCGGTTCGAGTACCATGAGCGTCAGCGCGCGACCCTCTGGCGAGAGCTTGTAGATCCGGACGCGCCCGGAGCGCAGCACGAAGAGTTGTTCGCCGACTTCGTTGGGCGAATGGAAGATCTGCCCGGCCGGGTAGATGCTGTAGCTGATCAGGCGTTCAATCTCGGCCCGCTCGGCGGCGCTGAGGTGGGCGAAGATGTCGCCAGCGGTAACGCAGTGGATGGCGGGTTCATTGGTCATGGGTTGAACCTGGAACCGTGCCGGAGGGTTCCCTGGGCGCGCCGACAATGCGCGTGCCGCCCTCGGCGAAGCCGGCAAGGTTGGTGATGCGCGCGGCGACGGCGCCAGCGGCGAGGGCCTCGAGAGCGGCGCGCACCTTGGGGATCATGCCCCCGCTGATGGCCCCGCTGGCGATGGCCCGCTCCACGGCCGCGGCATCGAGCCGGGCGGCGATCTGGTCATCGAGTATCACCCCGGGCACATTGCTGACAAAGACCAGTTCGCTGTCGCCCAGCGCCCCGGCGATGGCCTGGGCGACCATGTCGGCGTTGATGTTGTAGCTCAGCCCATCGGACTCGCCCAGGGCAACCGGAGCGAACACCGGCAGCCAGCCCAGATTGAGCATGGCGCGGATGGCGGCAACCTCCACGCCGGTAACCACCCCGACGCGGCCCAGGTCGGCGCCGCCGGGGCGGTAGGGCGCGCAGCGCAACAACCCCAGGTCAATGCCGCTGAGCCCCACGGCCCGGACGCCGCGCGCCACCAGGTGGGCCACCAGGCGTTTGTTGATCGTGCCGCAGACCACCGCCTGCATAATCGCCATCGCCTCAGGCGAGGTCACCCGCAGTCCCTCAATGAACTGCACCGGCAGGCCGGCGCGGTCCAGGGCGGCGCTGATCTCCTTGCCGCCGCCGTGCACCAGCACCAGCGGCCCGCTGAAGGCGGCCACGGCGGCGCTCAGACCCTCCAGGAAGGCCGGCTCGTCCAGTTCGTTGCCGCCGACCTTCACGACGGTAATGCGTGCCACGCGCGGTTCTCCGTGGAGAAAGAAAAAACGCTGTCTCCGGGAGGGCTGCGCCCTCCCGGACCCTCCTATTCATTTCAGCATAACAAGTTTCCTGAGAAGACGCAACCTGCAGGGAAACCCGAAAACCCTGTGAGCAGGAGCGCGGCGAAACCAGGTTTCCCCATCATCGGATCGAAACGTCAGCGTCCGGCAGCGCGGCCAGGCGCGCGCGCAGGTCGGCGCCTCACCAGGCCGCCAGGCGGCGCCGGTAGAGCAGGGCCATCCAGATCGGCAGTACCGGCAGGGCAACGTTGAGGGCGCCGACCCAGACCGCCGCGGTGATGGCGCGAGCCGCGAGCGACTCGGCGCCGAGCAGGAAGAGTACTGGCAGCGGCGCCAGCACGCCGATTGCCAGTGTGGCAGCCAGGGCGATTGCGCCGAAGACCAGACTGGCGCACAAGAAGACGAGAATGTTCTCGCCGAACCGGTAGAAGGTAAGATCAAGACTGTGTCTGATGGCCTGGCCCATGGGCATGCGTTCGTGCGCGAAGGGCTGCAAAGCGAAGATTGTGCTGCTGTAGGCCGCGCCATTGAGCACCAGCGTGGCCGCGTATATCAGCACGACCCCGACGATGACGGCGACGATCCCTGCTGCCGACACCGCCTCGCCCGCGGTGCCGCCGGCAGCACTGGCCGAAGAAAACACGGCAACGCTCGCAAAGCCGAAGACGTAGGCCACACAGAAACAGACGCTGCTGATCATCGAGACCACGCTCGCCGCCACGAGGACAAACAACGTCCCGTAGCAGCCCATGCCGAGCACACGCAGCGGCCCGAGGGCCAGGGCGCCGCGGAGGGTGACGGCCTCGCCGTTGGCGGCCATCACTGCGGCGCGGCTCACCGCGCCCATCACATACAGACCAAGCGGCAGGCTCAGCAGCGTGGCCA
>JAOACN010000592.1 GCA_026417815.1 Chloroflexaceae bacterium
CGACAGCCCGAGCCAGCAGTGCGGCGGGGCCTGGGGGCGCCCGGCGGGCGTCACCGTTGGCGCCGCCGGGGATCTGTACGTGTCCGACGATCGGAATGGGAACATCTACCGGATCGTGTACGTGGGCGGATGAGGCGGGGAGGGGCGGGATTATGGATTGCCGCAGGTGGACCCTGGCTGACGCAAAGGCGCACCGAGCCGCCACCTCCAATCCAACATCCAACCTACTCCTCCTCAAACCCCGCCTGCGTAAACTTCAGCGCCCGGCTGTTCTCCGTCACCACGCGCACCACGTGGTCGGGGGCGCCGCCGGGGATCTCGGCTTCGATCTCCAGGGTCACGCGCACCCTGGCCCCCACCAGCGCCGTGAGATGGGCGATGACCTCCTCGGCGATGCGGCTGGCATCGCGCCCGGCGCGCTCGGCGCTGACCTCGACGCTGCCGTGGAAGCGCCGCAGCGTCCGTGGCTTCACCGCCGGGGACGCGGAGGACGCGGAGAGTTGCGGAGAAGGTTCGGTACTGGTTTCGCTGTATCGCGTTGGTGAACCGCCAGCAAAAACATCTCTGCTTTCCTCTGCGTTCTCCGCAGTAATAACTTGAGCCGTTTCAGCATCGAGTTGCCGCCTGGCCGCCTCCGGCCTGACGATCAGCCCCCCGTCGTGCTCGCTGAGGCTCACCATCGTCGCCGCGCGCAGCCCCCGGTAGCGCCCCGCCGCCTCATCGTGGCCCTCGGCATAGGCGAAGGAGTCCAGTTCCCAGGTCAGCAGATTCACCCCCTCGCGGATGGCCGCCAGCAGCACCCCCGGGTCGCGCAGGCGCGGCAGGTAGTGGTAGCGCCCGAAGTCCTCGATGAGCTGCCGCACGCTCACGTGGTCGCCGCGCCAGAGGGGCACCCGGTCCAGCTCCAGCCGCAGGCTCGAGGGGGCCAGGCTGAGGATGAGCAGTTCCTCGCCGCGGAGCTTCTTGCTCGCCCGCACGGCCAGGGCGTCCTGCCCGCTCAGCCGGAGGGCCTTCCACTCCACCGGGGCCTGCGGCGTGGCCTGCGCCGGCACGAGCAGCCACTGGTAGGTCTCCGGCAGGCGCGCCGTCACCACGCCGTCGGCGCTGGCCTTCTGCGTCTCGGCCTGCCGCACCTGGTTGGGCGACAGGTCCAGGCTCTCCTTTTCGGCGAGGATCGACTCCCAGGCCAGGTACCTGCGCAGCGCCTCGTCGAGATCCTGCACCCGCGTTTTGTCCGCCGCCAGGAAGACCAGGCTGTTGCGGTAGAGCCGCGGGGCGTTGCCGCGTTTCTCCAGGATCTCCCTGGCCCGCGCTTCGGCGGGGTTGTCCGCTTCTTTGCTGTACGGCGCGTCAACGCCCAGCACCACCAGCCGGGCATCGAGGTCGTCGGGCACGTCGGCCCCGCTGACCGGCAGGGGATGCACGCGGCTGAAGTCGCCCATCTTCCGCAGGTCGGCCCGCAGGCGCCGCTCCAGCTCCGCCAGCACCCGGTCGGGGTCGCGCCTGAGCTGCTCGGCCCGATCCTCGGCCAGTTTGGTGACCGTGGGCTGAGTGGCGTACCAGTAGCGCGGCCCGTCCTGGTAGAGGTAGGTGGCCGACGCTGCCAGGCGCCGCAGGGCGTCGCCGAAGACCGCCGGCGATTCGCCCGGCATCACGCAGCCGAGTTTGATGCGCCGGTCCTCGATGCCCCGGTTGGCCGCGGTGGCCGTGGGGGCCGAGCCAAGGTAGATGGCCCGGGCCACGCGCCGCGTGGCGGCGTGTTTGCCCAGGTTGGGCACCTCGCGGTCAATCTGCAACGGCAGCGAGCCGGGGCCGTCCACGTCCTTCTCCAGGATGGGCGCCCAGTTGTCGGAGAGGTAGCGCGTCAACTCGAACTGCACCCGCGGCTCGTCAATGGGGACGTTGGCGGGCATGATCAGCGGGTTGCGGTCGCCCTTCTCCCACAGGCTGTGGATAACCGCCGCCATCAGGCGCAGCACGCCGCGGGTGCGCTGGAACTTGACCAGAGTCGACCAGTCGGTGTACAGCCGGTCGAAGACCTCGGGGTGGATGGGGTAGGCGGCCTTGAGGCGCTGCTCGTAGCTGCTTTCCCGGCACTCCGGGGGGAACTCCTGGGCCTGGCTGCGGTAGAGGTCGGCGAAGGCCCGCGCCACCACGTCGCGGTCCTTGAACTGGGCCGGGTCGCGCAGCGGCTCGAAGAGCCGCCGCCGGACGATCTCGAAGCCCTCCTCGGCGCTCGCCGGGCGCCAGGAGGATTCGAGGCGCCCGATGACGTTGCGCAGCCGCTCGAGGGCCTCGCGGCCCCGCTGCCCGCCCACCTCGGCATCGTCGGCCTGGGTGTAGGGCGAGCCGGCCGTGTCGGAGGCCGGCAGGCTGACCACCAGCAGGCAGTGCTTCGCCAGCCGTGCCGACTCGGTCAGCGCCTGGGCGAAGCTGAACTGGGTCTCGAAGCTCCCCCCCGGCAGCAGAGCCGCCCCGTCAGAGCGGCTGTACTCGCCCTGGTCGTGCAACTGCCGCGCGTAGGCGACCCACTCGTCAACCAGGATGAGGCAGGGGCCGTAGTCGTTGAACAGGGCGCGCAGGGTGTCCCCGGGGTTGGTGGCGTGTTCGTCGTCGAGGCGCACGCGCTCGAAGGCGGCGCGCCCGCCCAGTTGCCAGGCCAGTTCGCCCCACAGCGTCCGCACCAGCGTGCCGTCGGGCTTGAGCGCGGGGTTGCCGGGCGAGATCTTGTTGCCCACCAGCACCACCCGGCGGGCCGTGGGCAGGGTGGTGACGCCGGCCTCCCGCAGCACCCGGTCCATGCCCGCCAGGTCGGTGGGGTTGGCCCCGCCGAAGAGGTGGTAGAGGGCCAGCATGGAGTGGGTCTTGCCGCCGCCGAAGTTGGTCTGGAGCTGCACCACCGGGTCGCCGCCCGCGCCGCTCAGCCGCTGGATGGCCCCGACGAGCAGGCGGGTCAGGCTCTCGGTGAGGTAGGTGCGGCGGAAGAACTCCACCGGGTTGCGGTACTCGTC
>JAOACN010000597.1 GCA_026417815.1 Chloroflexaceae bacterium
CGACAGCCCGAGCCAGCAGTGCGGCGGGGCCTGGGGGCGCCCGGCGGGCGTCACCGTTGGCGCCGCCGGGGATCTGTACGTGTCCGACGATCGGAATGGGAACATCTACCGGATCGTGTACGTGGGCGGATGAGGCGGGGAAGGTCCGCACACTTGACATACATCGGATTCCGATGTATTGTTCATCGCAGTGCGGGCTTTCGTGGCGCATCCAGCCGGTTCCGTCACAGCAAGGGCCGGAAAGAAGGTTTTGGGGAGAGCGCACCACGTTCGATCACGGGCTGGATGCGCTGTTTCCCCCGCGGTGTCACATGAACCTCAAAGGCAGCCTGCCGCTGCTGGTGTTACACGTGCTGGCGCATGGCCCCACCCATGGGTACGCCATTGCCGCGACCATCCGCCGTCTTTCGGAGGGCGTGCTCGAGTTTCGCGAGGGCACGCTCTACCCCACCCTCCACGCACTCGAAGCGCAGGGACTGATCGAGACCTTCGAGGAAGTCATCGCGGAGGGGCGCCCGCGGCGGATCTACCGGCTGACTGAAGCCGGCGCTCGCGCCCTGGAGCGAGAGCGGGCCGCCTGGCACCGGTATAGCCGCGCCATTAACGCCGTACTCGACGCCTTTCCGCGAGGTAGGCAGTGAACGACGAAATTGAACGCTGGCTCGCGGCCGCGCTACGGGATGCGCCTGCCAATCGCCGCGAGCGTCTGCGGGCCGAGATCACCGACCATCTGGAGGAGGCCACGGCCGCGTATCAGGCTCGCGGCCTCGACGAGGGCGCCGCCCGCGCCGCCGCCCTGGCCGACCTGGGCGACCCGCGCCTGACGGCCGCCGCCCTCCGTCGCTTTGCCCCCTGGCTTGCTCCGCCCCTCACGGCCGGCCCACGGCCCGGGTGGGCCGTGGCGCTCGCGCTGGCCCTGGTGTTGCTCGCCGCGCTGGCGATCCACCGGCCGCTGGCGCTCGGCGCCGGCAGCGACGTGGGCCAGCTTACGGCGGTTGCCCTCATCGTGCAGATCGCCGCCCTGACGGTGGCATTGAGCCTGCCCCTCCTGTTCGACGACCTCGATCTTTCGCCAGGCGTCATGGTGATGCTCGGCGCCTATCTGGCGCTCAACCCGGGGGGATTGCTGCACAATATCGGGCCACTCGCGCCGCCCGACCTGCTGCCGCTCGTGGCGCAGCGGGCGGCGCTGGTTGGCGCCGGGGTGGGCGTGCTGCACGGCCTGATCGTGGTGGGTCTGCGGCTGCCCGCCGCGGCGGTGACCCTCATTGGCGGCGGGGGCATCGCTCTCTGGCTGCTGGGGCGTCCGGCAATCAACGCCATGGCCCTGAGCTCCGAGGCCCGCACGGTGATGCTTGCGCCGAGCCTTTTGTTGCTCGCCGGCGCCTGGTTGACGCTGTGCCTCTTTGCGCTGGCGGCGGCCCGGGTCTGGCCGCCGTTCGCGCCGCCACAGCGGGCTGCGCCCACCCATCGCGAGCGCTTCGCCGACGTGTGGTACGGCGCCTGCCTCGGCCTGCCGCTCATCGTAACCCTGGGGTTTGTGCGCCTGAGCTGGGGCAGCGCGCCGAGCCTGCTTGTCCTCGCCCTGATCACCGCCGGCACAGTGGCAGCCGTGCTCTGGGCCTACGGCCCCGCCGTGGGGGAGGTTCAACGCCGACGGGTCAGGCGGCTGCTGTGGGCAACCCCTATATACCCCGCGCTGCTGGCGCTGACGCCGCTCTGGCCGGACCAGTACTGGTCCGCGCCGGGTCTCGGCGTGTGGCTCCTGATCCTGCTGCTTCCGGCGGCGATCGTCGCGCTGGCAGCAGCCGTAATCCTGCGCGGCCTCTGGGCAGGCCGGGGTCGGGCATGGCTCTGGCCAGCGCGCCCGCCGCGCCGGGCGGGGTGGTGGCGGATCGCCGCCATGGCCCTGGGCGCGGGAACGGCGGCCGCGCTGGGCGCGTGCGCGGGCTTGCAGGGGCTGCGCGACAACACCTTCGTCCACGCCACGGCCTTCTACACCCTGCTGCCCCTGGCGGGCCTGGTGATCGGCGGGCAGCACCTGCTGCCAACCGGCCTGCGCCCCATCGGCGCGCTGCTCGGCGGCCTGGCCGTGGCGGTCGTGACTCCGATGAGCAGCGACAACCTGGACACGGGACCGGCGGCGCTCCTGCTCGCGGCGCTGTTTGCCGCTCTCTGGCGGCTCGCCCTGCCTCCGCCGCGCCCCGTCGCCGCCGGCGAAACCGGCGCGCCGGAAGGCGGGACGCTCCCGGCTGGAGCCAAGAAACTGCACCGCCGGCTCGAAATGATCCGTTGAGGAGAGATCAGCAATACAGATGCCGGCGCCGCGCCGCTACTGCCCGGCGCCCGTCTCACTGCCGGCGCGTCCCTCGCGCCAGGCGGCGATGCGCGCCGCGGCCCAGGCCGCGTCGGCGGGGGGCAGCGGCGGGGGCGGCGGGGGACGCTGGTAGTCAACGCGCAGCGCGTAGGCGCCGAGTTCGTAGACGCGGGCCAGGGCCGCCCCCAGGTCGATCGCCGCATCAGGGTCAGGGGCCTGCAGGGGCACGGGCACACGGGGCAGCGGATCGCCCAGGTTGATCGGCCAGATCTCCACCTGTGGGCGCAGGGCCGCCCGGCTGAGGAAGATGAAATAGGGCGCTGGCGGCAATTCGGTGTCGATCGGCCAGCGCACGCCGCGCCGCAGCAGATCGATCTTGAGCAGATGCACCGGTGAGCGCAGCAGGTCGCGCCGTTTGCGCTGGTAAGCCTCGAAACTCTCGGTGCCGGCGCGCTTGTTGGCCGGCGAGAGGAGCTCGATCACCGTCACCAGCGTCTCATCGCCAACGCGACGCACCTCGATGCGCTGGGTCTTCGCCGGAACCTCCGGCTCGGCCAGGGTGCTTACCCCGATAAGCGGCGCCACGATGGGTGACGACGTCTCCCGTGACGGCGCGACCGGCTCACGCAACTGCACTGCCACGTCCGGCTTGACCGCGCTCACTTCGCCGATGGCGATATCCTCGTAGGTGACATAAGGGGCAAGAACGGCCACGTAACGCGGGATCAGTTGGGGCTGGAGTTGGGCGCGCAGCTCGGTGGCCAGATTGGCGTGGACATCTTCCCAGAGTTCGGGCGCCTCGAGATACGGGTCCATCCCCGGAAATGGTGAGGGCATAACCCACCTGCCTGCTCATGCTGTGGGATGATTGTAGCACGAAGCGGGTCATGTCATTTTGGATTGTGGATTGCTGTCTCTATTGCTCCCGCCGACGCTCATCGAGCCAGCGAGCGACATCGGCGTCGAATGGCGCTGGTTGAGCCGTGGCAGGCAATCCGCGCGCCTGGCTCAGCGCTGGTGGGCGCGTGGTCAACTCAGGACCAGCGGGCGCCAGGGTTCTGAGCACGTCGTCCCTACCCACCTGCCACCAGCCAGGCAGCCACGCGCGCGGCCAGGTCCGGCGGCAGGTCGTGGCCGATGCCGGGGAGCGTCTGGACCGTCACCGGCACGCCCCGGGCGGCCAGCCAGGCCGCCTGCGGCCCGGCGCGCTCCGCGACGAGCTGATCGCGTTCGCCGACCAGCCACAGCACCCGCGGAGCCGCGGCCCGCAGGGCCGACGCATCGAGCGCGGCCAGCGTCTCATCGCGCAGCGCCCCGGCGACGCTGACCACGTAGGAAGCGGGGACGGCCCCGGTGAGGGCCAGGGTCAGCGCCGCCCGCGCGCCGTTGGAGAAGCCGCCCAGCAGGAGCCGGGCGGGGTCCGCGGCGCCCTCGGCCACCAGTTCGCCCAGGTGGTGGGCGACGTCGGCCCGGGCGCGGGCATCGTCGGACCAGTGGCCGCCGGCCATGCCGGCGAGTTGCGAGGACTGCGGCGCCGCCACCAGCCAGCCCTGCGCCGCCAGGGGCGCCCAGGCCGGCAGCGTCTCCTCGGCCGTTCCATCGTAGCCGTGCAGGACCAGCGCCAGTGGCGCGGGGCGAGTCGCCGGAGCGGCGACAAGGCGGCGGGGACGGAACTGGGCCTCGGCTGCCACGCAGCGACGCGCGCACTCGTTCAGCACCGCCTCCAGGGCCGGATCGCCCTGAAGGGCCTGCAGATCGGGGTCGAAGCGCAGGCGCTGCTCGGCCCACCACAGCCCCTGCCGCAGCCCCTCCTCCAGCGCCCCCAGGGCCTCCTGGCGACGCCCGAGCAGCGTCAGAAAACAGGCGCGCCAGAAGATCACCGTGGCGGCTTCAGCCGGATCGGCGGGCCGGATGGGAGCCAGCAGGGCCAGCGCCTCGGACCAGGCGCCGCGCGCGTGGAGCGTGAAGACCTGCGCGCGTACGTTGGTGAGGGGTGGGGGCACGGGCGGGCCTGGTGTCTGGCGTTCATCTGGCATGGCGTGATTTCCCCCTTCGGACCGGTGATCCGTCAAATTAGACAGGCTCTCGCAGGCTGCCCGCGCAAGGTGTTCGGATTGTTACCGCAGAGGCGCAGAGGACGCGGAGTCCCTTCGCGCATCTATCATTCTAACCGAACCGGGTACGCGGGCCAGATGTCCGCGCGCCG
>JAOACN010000643.1 GCA_026417815.1 Chloroflexaceae bacterium
TTTTCGTCCTCAGTATAGCACAGTCGCTACGGAACTCGCAGGGATCCCGCGACGTCGTATATCCAGTACGAACATCTGCCGACCTTCGACTCAGGCAGGGGTGTGGGGAAACCTGGTTTCCCCGCACCCCTGCAAAGGGAGGCCCTATGCGGCTTGCACATATCACTCGCCCATGGAAGCGCCGGATCGTCCTGCTGCTGGGCGCTGCCATGCTGCCGTTGCTTGGCGCCTGTGGCGCCGCACCAACCCCGCCCGCCACCGCAACGCCCCTGGCGCCGATCGCCACGCCCGCGCCGGGTGGCGCGCCCACGGCCTACCCCGCGCCTGCGGCAAGCCCGATCCCTGCCGCTCAGGCTACTCCTGCCACCCCTGCGGCTTCGGTGGCCCGGGACCGACCCACCCTGCCGCGGGTCGCGCCGACGGGCGCCCTGCCGCCGCTGACGGGCCTGGGCGAGGTCCCGGCCGATAAGGCTGCCGCCGCCATCGCCGATCTCGCCCGGCGAACCGGGGCCGATCCCTCGGCGATTACTATTGTCTCCGCCGAAGCGGTTACCTGGAACGATGGCGCCCTGGGCTGCCCCCGACCCGGGATGGCCTATACCCAGGCCCTGGTTGATGGCTACCGCCTGATCCTGAGCCTGAACGGCGTAAACTACGCCTACCATGCCGCGGTGAACGGCGACTTTTTCTATTGTGAACGCCCGGGTGCATAGGCTGTAGGGCAACCCTGGCCTACGGCCAGCGGTAACGCATCCCCGGCGGCAGGCGCAGCGTCTCGTCGCCAAGCCGGCCAAGGGCCGGATCACCGCCCCCCGGCGGGCGCTCCAGGCGCGCTTCCTCCGTCCACTGCACGATCCAGCCGTTGCGCGCGAGTTCGCCGCTGAGGGCCGGGCCGAGTTCCGCGAAACGCTCTATCGCCGGGCCGAACCCGGCGCATACCGCGCCCGAGGCGAGTTGCCCATCCAGGCAGCGATCGCCGCGCAGGGTCTCGGCCAGGTACAGGCGCGCCCCCAGGGGCCGCATCCGCACCGTTCCTTCGCGCAGTTCGAGGCAGACGCGCTCGAAGCACTGGAGATGCCCCCAGGCGAAGGGTACCGCTGGCGTCAGCGGGAACCCCGCCCGTTCCACGGCCCCCAGTTCGGCCCAGGCCCGGCGCAGGGTTGCCGGCACGAACTGTCCGGTCTCGCCTACGTAGGTGCCTCCGGCATCGGCGACCGCCAGGCGGGTGAGCGTCTCCATGGACGGCCTGCCGGGGTTGCTGGTCCGCAGTCCCACCGCCAGCAGGTAATCGCCCTGCGCCAGCCCGGGCGGCAGAGTCAGGGTCTGCACGTGCTGCACCGGCGCTCCCCGCGGCCACTCCGACGGCGGGAACACGCCGTAGAGCAGCGGGCGCTCGCTTTCGAGGATCGGCGCGCCATTAGCGGTAAGCAGGCGGGTGACGACCGTCAGCGGGGCCGCTGGCGCGCCATCGGCGACCATCCATGCCAGGCCGAGGGCCAGCACGGCCCCTGGTTCGTGGGCCGCCCCGGGGGGCGGCGCCAGACCATAGGCGGCCAGACGCAACCTGCCCCCCGGTACGCTGAAGAGCAGATCGGTTTCCTGCGGCGCTCCCAGATTCACTGGACGGTAGAGATCGAAGGTTCCCAGCGAGCCGTCCTGGGCGTAGCGATGGGTCAGGATCTCAATGACTCCCGGGGTCAGCCAGTTGCCCAGGTAGTCGAGCACCGCCAGGGGGATCTCGCCGTTGGCCAGTTCCCGCAGCAACGGTCGCTCATCGCTCAGGCCCTGGTCAAAGAGCTGCCGCGCCTCGAACACCTGCAAGCGCGAGCCAACCCCGGCAGCGGCGGCGACCCCCGGCATATCGGTGAAGATCAGCGGCCCCGCCGCGCGCACCTCGGGCAGCAGCGCGTCGCCAACGCGGCTGAGCGCCGCCAGGACCTGCCGTTCCCGCGCGGCGTCGGCCCAGAGTCCGTAGCGTCCGAAGGCCAGCCGGGGCGGAGATGGCTCGATCAGCCCCGCCGGGCGCAACCGATCGGCGTCCCACAGGGGCGGGTAGTAGAGCAGCCCGGCGGCCAGCAGGGCGTAGAAGGCGCCACGCGCAACCACGTTCGCGCGGCCCGGCGCTGCGTCGTCGTCGGCTCGGGGCAGCCGCGCCGCCGCCCATGCCGCCAGCCAGACCAGCCCGGCGTACAGTTCGAGGAAGTAGTTGCTGTACGCGCCCACTTTGCCCACCCCGATCGCCGTAACCACGCCCCCCGCAGCATACAGCAGGGCAAGCAGGGCCGACTCCTCCGTCGGTACCTGCCGCTTCCGGTTTTCCACCGCTATCCACAAGGTTCCCACAAGGGCCGCGCCGGCCAGGGGCCAGCGCAGGGCGAGCTGCCGCTGCCAGAAGTCGCGCGCGAGGGTGGCTTCCCAGCGGTTGGCGTTGGCGGCGACCACATGGAACCAGAACCAGCCCTCGCTGCCGATCTGCAACAGCGCAAACGCCAGCCCGCCACCCATCCCGACGACGCCGGCGAGCGCCAGGGCGGCCCGGCGCCAGGCGCGGCGTTCGGCAGCCGGCCCCCGCCGGGCCTGCCAGAATAGCCACGCGCCTGCCGCGGCGGGCGCGGCAATCAGTGAGGGTTTGGTGTACAGGCAGGCCAGCAGCAGCAACCCGGCCCCGGCGGCCCGGCGCAGCGCCGGCGGTCCCGTGCCGCCCGTGAGGACCGCCAGTCCCCCCAGCCCCAGGGCGATGCCCAGCATATCCACGCGCAACAACGCCGCCCACTCGCGTGTGACCGGCACGCTCAGAAAGAGCAGGGCAACCAGTGGCGCGCCAGGTAGCCCGAATGACGAACGGCGCGGGCGCGCCAGCACGGCGATGGCCCCCACGATCGCCAGTGCCGAGAGCAGCGAGAGCAGGCGCCCCGCGCTCAACACCGACCCCGTGAACGGCGCGATCAGCGCGGCGCAGAGCAGGTAGACGGGCGGGTAGTTGACGATCAGGAAGGGCGGTTCGGCAGGATCGGCATAGAGGCCCCAGATTGGCGTTCCCTGGCGCAAACGCTCGATCTGGGCCAGCAACGGCCCCTCGCCATAGTCAAGCGGGTAGGCAAAGCCGAGGAGTTGCAGCCCGTGGTCGGCGAAGTAGACCAGGTAAGCCACGGTGAGCGCGGCGAGGGCTACCTGGATGGCCCGGAGCGGGACGCGGTACGCCATGCGCACCATTATAGCAGGGAGGCATCAGGCTGTTGCCGCAGGCAGCCAGAAAGGGGAACGACATTGCTTCTCACCCTTCTCCGGCCCCCTCCCTCTCCACCACCGGTGGAGAGGAAGGGGGCGCCGAGCGCAGCGAGGCGGGGGGGGGAGAGGACTACTCACCTCACGAATGCGGCGCGTGCTTGGGCGTCGGGTAGACCCCCTCGTGCCGGTGGATGCGGTAACCCACCTGCTTGAGCAACTCGGAGGCAATAACCGACTTCTGGATCTCGTTGGTGCCCTCGAAGATGCGCGTGACGCGGGCGTCACGGTACATGCGCTCAAGCGGCAGTTCCCGCGAGAAGCCCATACCGCCGTGGATCTGGATGGCCTCGTCAATGACTTCGCTGGCCATTTCGGAGCAGTAGAGCTTGACGATGCTGCTCTCCAGCGTGGCGTTCTTGCCGGCGTCCACCTTCCTGGCGGTATCGTAGACGATCTGCTCCATGGTGTAGATTTTCACCGCCATTTCGGCCAGTTTGAACTGAATGGCCTGGAACTCGGCAATGGGCCGCCCGAACTGGTGGCGGGTGATCGCGTACTGGCGGCTGAGTTCGAAGGCCTCCTTGGCTCCGCCAACGGCGACGCCGCCGAGGCCGCAGCGCCCGATGTCGAGGGTCTTCATCGCCAGGGGGAAGCCGTGCCCCACGCCGGCAAGGACGTTCTCGGCGGGCACGCGCATATCCTCGAAGTAGAGGCTGGCGGTGTGCGAGGCGCGCAGGCCCATCTTGTCCTCGATCTTCCCGACCTTGAAGCCCGGGTAATCTTTCTCGACGATGAAGGCGGTAATACCGCCGCGGGCGCCCTTGGACTTGTCGGTCACCGCGTGGACGACGATCACATCGGCGAAGCTGCCGTTGGTGATCCACATCTTCTGCCCGTTGATCACCCACTCATCGCCGTGCAGTTCGGCAGTGGTGCTGATATGCGCGGCGTCGCTGCCCGCGTTCGGCTCGGTCAGCGCCCAGGCGCCGATGAGGCGGCCCTGGTTCAGCCCCCGCAGATACTTGTCCTTCTGGGCCTCGTTGCCGCCGAGGTGGATGCTCATCGCGCACAACTGGGTGTGCGCGCCGATAATCGTGGCGATACTGGCGTCACCCCGCTGCAACTCCTCCATCAGCACGCAGTAGCCGGTGATGCCCAGATCGAGACCGCCATACTTCTCCGGGAAAGGCACGGCGAGAAGGCCAAGCTCCCCGGCCTTCTTAATCACCTCCAGGGGCACCCGCTCTTCTTCGTCAATCTCGCGCGCGATGGGGCGGATCTCCTTGTTCACGAACTCGCGGACGGTCTGGCGCAGCATCTTGATTTCGTCGCTGTGCTCGTACTCGATCATTGGGTCCTCCCATGTGCGGCGGCGCCCGGCCGCCCTATGCCTCTCCGTCACCTTCCATCGCCCGGCGGGTCGTGGCCGAGACGACTGGAAGCACCAGTGCCGAGGGATGATCCACGTCGTGGTAGATCGTTTGTTCGGCCGCCGGGCCCGGCACGGCGCCGGCGTCGCGGAAACGGCGCCCATCGCCGGGGTTGGCGCCCCAGCGCGGATGCGCCGCGCTGCACACATGCACACGGATCCGATGGCCGCGCCGGAAGCGCTGCGCCGTTGCGCCCAGATCGAGATCCAGTCGCAGACTGCCATCGGATTGCGGCTCGCCCACCCCCGGTGTGACCCGGCATAGCCCTTCACACACGTTGATCGAGCGCCCGTCGGGATACACGTCGCACACCCGACCGATGAAGTCGGTGTAGGGGAGACTCGAGTGCGCGTACAGTTCCAGACGCACGTAGCCGATCACGTCCACCTCGGCGTGGAGGGGCGGGGGGGTGTAGCTGAGGAGATCAGCGCGTCCCTCGATGGGGCGCTGATCGCGGGGTCCGCCGCGCGTGCCGAGTACCGGACCACCGATAGACGGTGTCGGGTTGCGGGGATGGTAGCAGTAGCGATCCGGCGTGCTGCTCACGGCGGGCGGATGGGTCGAGAGCATGCCCTCGGCATGGAGGTAGTACCGCGTCATGGCGGCGGGTGGTGGCCAGTAGTCCATCTCGTGCCACTCGTTGCTGCCCATCAGGGCCAGCCGCACTGGCCGGCGCCGGAGACGTTCCCGGCGCCCTTTGAGGTGGACATCGAACCACCACAGCCCCTCGCGCAGCGCGTCCAGGGCGAGCGCGGGGTCGTTATGATGGCGGGGCAGCACGGTCAGATACGGGGTGCGCCCCGCAGCGAGAAGCGCGGTGTAATCAGCGAGTTGATCGCGCAGGAAGAGGTCGTGCCAGCCGGCCACCAGATGGACCGGCGCACGGGTCCGGTCCAGGTTGCGATGCTGGTCAACCTGGCGCCAGTAGGCCCCCTCGGGGTCGGGGTCGTCGAGCCAGTGCTGGTAAAAATCCACCCGCTCACCGATCGCCATCCGGTCAGCCTCGCCCATGGGCTGGCTGGCCATAACGGTGGTGAGGGCCGCCTCGCGGCGCGGCGAGAACAGGAAGAGGGTCGTGGCAAGGTCAAGATCGGCGCCGGGCCGGTGGGTGGCGCGGAGCAGGCTGGCCCAGCGGAGGCTTGACTCAAAGGCGAAGGCGCCGTACGGATACACCGCCCGCGAGAAGCGCGCCGTGATGGCCACCGGCGTGAGGGCCTTGAGGTAGGGTGGCGCGTCGGAGGCAACCGCCCACTGCGTATAACCCGGGTAGCTTATCCCCCACATACCCAGGTTGCCGTCGAACCAGGGCTGCCTGGCAACCCACTCCAGCGTCGCCCGTCCGTCGGCGGCTTCGTGCACAAACGGCTCGAAGGCCCCCTCCGAGCGGTAACGCCCCCGCACGCCCTGCACGACCACGTTGTAGCCCTGCCCGGCAAAGAGCCTGGCGATAAAGCCGGCAAATGGGCCAGCCGCGCGCAGTTCTGAGGGACGACCGTAGGGGGTCCGCACCAGGATGGTCGGGAAGCGTCCGGAGCCACGCGGCATGTAGCGGTCGGCGTAGAGCGTCACGCCGTCCGGCATGCGCACGGGAACATCCCGCTCGACGGCGACGGCGTGTCGCGCCGGGGGCAGGCCGAAGGCCCGTGCCGCCAGGGTACGGCGGGCCAGGTAAGCCCCCATTCCGGCCAGGCCGAACCCGGCGAGGCTCAGGACGGTCGAGCGCCTCATCAGCGCCCCTCCTGCTGACAGGTCCGACTATTGCGATCCACATTGGTCAGCAGGCCCGCCATCGGAACAGTCTCACTTTCATAGGTTCAACGAACCAGGGATGCGCTACAATGGTCCCCCTGCGCAACGGTGCGAGTCATTAGCGGGGCAATCCGGCAAGTTCTCGAACGCAGGGTCCAGGAGGGCTTTGCCTTCCCAGGAACGCTCCTCCGAGCCCTTTCGTGTAACGGGACGTGCCGAACCCACTATGTAGTCATTACACGTTGCGTTATAAAAATCATAACATGTAAGCTGATACGCTGTCAAGATGACGCCGCGCGTCAGCGCGGCAGGGAGGGCGTGAGCAACGTCCGTCACCCACGACACGGTATGGGGCGGCGTAGCCGCCCCGGGGATCATTTTCAGTGGTTCTGGCGCGTCAGGCAAGGCTTGCTCGAGGTCCGCCGCCAGCGGGGTCTGGGGCTTCTCCCAATGACGTTGCACGGGTCCTGGCGCCGCAGGACCCGCGCTTCACGTATAATCGGAGTGTCACGGAGCCGAAAGGCGGGGAACCGGGGAATTGAGGAAACCCGGTTTCCCCGGGAACAAGCCGAGCGAACCGCTGATGATCGCCTCACTGCGCGGCACACTACAGCACATTGGCGCTGACCACCTGGTGGTGGAAACCGGGGGGGTCGGGTTCCTGGTCTTCGCGCCGCGGCCGGTGCTGGGCGCCGCGGGCGCGCCCGGAGATCCGATCTTTCTCCACACCCTGCTCATTGTCCGTGAAGACGCGCTCAGTCTCTACGGCTTCGCCACCCTGGAGCAGCGCGCCCTGTTCGAGAGTTTGCTGGCCGTCACCGGGGTAGGGCCGCGGGTGGCCCTCAGCCTGCTCTCCTCCGGCGACCTGGACGAGATCCGCGCGGCGATCGCCCACGGCGACACGGCGCGGCTGGCCCGGGTGCCCGGCATCGGCAAGAAGACCGCTGAGCGGATCGTGCTGGAGTTGAAAGGCAAGCTCGATCTGGCGGGGTTGCCCGCGCCTGTTTCCGGCGCCGCGGCGGCCACCAGCGCCATCAACCGCGACCTGGCCGATCTGCTGGTGAGTCTGGGCTATTCCCCCGCCGAAGCCGCCGCGGCCATCGCCGCCCTGCCCGCCAACGTCCCCGATGACCTCGAAGAACGCCTGCGCTTGGCGTTGCGCCATTTTGGCGGCGCTTGACGTTGTATCAGCCCCTCCTATAGCAGTCCCAGGCCATCTCTCAACAGCGGCCGTCCGCAAGGACGCAGCGCGCTGCGTCCGTACGGACGCAGCGCGCTGCGTCCCGGCGAGTACGTCTGACACTCCAGGCTTCACAACCCGAAGAAGACTGCTATACGATACGCTTGCGTAATACATCCATGTTAACATCATACAACCGTTTTGCATGATCGACCTTCGTGCCACGGATATGTATTCTCGAAAGGAACTTCCGCTATGGCCGCTGAAACCGCCGCCAACACAACGGCAAGTGAGCGCCCCCGCCGCCGCTATGCCCGCATCGCGCCGCTCTACAAGGCGCTGATCTGGACCTCGTTCCTGATCAATGCCGTCTTGATCGTCATTGTCGGCATCCTGGTCGGTATTGTCATCAACCACCGCGGCCAGGTCGCGAGTGTGGCCGCCAACGCGCAGGTCTTCGCCGCCAATAACCTCGCCGAGTTGCAAGATGTGGTGGGCGATTTGCAGCGTTCTACCATCGTCTACACCTGTCTCTTATACACATCT
>JAOACN010000661.1 GCA_026417815.1 Chloroflexaceae bacterium
CGCTCGTCGGCAGCGTCAGATGTGTATAAGAGACAGGTGATGCGCTGCTCCTTGCCAGTGGCCTTGTCCCTGGCGGTCACGTTCACGATACCGTTGGCATCAATATCGAACGTGACCTCAATCTGCGGCACGCCCCGCGGCGCCGGGGGAATGCCCGACAGTTCGAAGCGCCCCAGGCTCTTGTTGAAGCGCGCCTCGGCCCGTTCGCCCTGCAAGACATGGATCTCAACGCTGTTTTGATTGTCGCTTGCGGTTGAGAACACCTGGCTCTTGCGGGTTGGAATGGTGGTGTTACGCTCGATCAGCGGGGTCATCACCCCGCCAAGGGTCTCGATCCCCAGCGTCAGCGGGGTCACGTCGAGCAGCAGCACATCTTTCACTTCGCCGCCGAGCACGCCGGCCTGAATGGCGGCGCCAATCGCCACCACTTCATCGGGATTGACCGACTTGTTTGGCTCCTTGCCGAAGAACTTCCGCACCGCCTCCTGGATGGCCGGCATGCGCGTCTGCCCGCCAACCAGGATCACCTCGTCAATCTGCGACGGCTTGAGACCGGCGTCGCTCAGGGCCTGGCGCACGGGCCCCATGCTGCGCTCGATCAGGTCACCGGTCAGTTGTTCGAGTTTCGCCCGCGTCAGGGTGACGCTCAAATGCTTGGGGCCGGAGGAATCGGCGGTGATGAAGGGCAGGTTGATCTCGGTCTGCCCGACGCTGGAAAGCTCCATCTTGGCCTTCTCGGCGGCCTCTTTGAGCCGTTGCAGGGCCATACGGTCCTGCCGCAGATCGACGCCCTGCTCCTTGCGAAACTCATCGGCCAGCCAGTCAATGATGCGCTGGTCGAAGTCATCGCCGCCGAGGTGGGTGTCGCCGCTGGTGGCCTTCACCTCCACCACGCCCTCGCTGAGTTCGAGGATGGAGACATCGAAGGTGCCGCCGCCCATATCGTAGACCACCACCACCTCGTCCTTGCCCTTCTTGTCGAGGCCGTAGGCCAGGGCCGAGGCGGTGGGCTCGTTGGCGGTGCGCAACACCTCCAGCCAGGCGATCTTGCCGGCGTCGTTGGTGGCCTGGCGCTGGCTATCGTTGAAGTAGGCCGGCACGGTGATCACCGCCTGGGTTACCGGCTCGCCCAGATAGGCTTCGGCGTCGGCCTTGAGCTTTTGCAGCACCATGGCCGAGATCTCCGGGGGCGCGTACTCGCGCCCGCCCATCAGCACCCGCACATCGCCGTTCGGGGCGCTGGAGAGCTTGTAGGGCACCAGGCTGAGATCCTTCTGCACCGTCGGCTCGTTGAACTTACGGCCGATGAAACGCTTGACCGAGAAGATCGTATTCTCCGGATTGGTCACGGCCTGGCGGCGGGCCACCTGGCCGACCATGCGCTCGCCGGCCTTGTTCACCGCCACCACCGAGGGCGTGAGCCGCGCCCCCTCGGCGTTGGGGATCACCACCGCCTCGCCGGCCTCAACCACGGCCACGACCGAGTTGGTGGTTCCCAGATCGATTCCAATAACCTTGGGCATGCAACCTCACTCTATAGCGCGCTTATCCGCGACCCACTTTGACCATGCTCGGGCGCAACACGCGATCGCCCAGTTTGTAACCCTTCTGCAACTCGGCGATGACCTTGCCTTCCTGGCCCTCGGCCTCCTCGTAGAGCACCGCTTCGTGCAAGTTGGGATCGAAGTCCTGGCCCACGGCCTCGATCGGCTTCACGCCTTCGCTTTCGAGGATGGTGCGCAACTTCTGGGCGATCAACTGAGTGCCGCCCCACCACGGCGTTTCGGCGATCTCGGGCGGAATGTTGGCGATGGCGCGCTCGAAGTCGTCCAGCACCGGCAGCAGTTTCAACAGCAGCGCCGACGAGGCGCTACGGATCAACTCGGCGCGCTCAATCTCGACCCGGCGCTTAAAGTTCTTGTAGTCGGCAGCCGCCCGCAGCCACTGGTCCTTGTACTCGGCGGCCTGCGCCTCGGCCTCGGCCAGCCTGGTCTGCAACTCCTCCTGCGTCGCCCCGGTCGCCTCAGCGGCGGGGACGGTGTCGGCTGCGGAGGCGGTCTCGCCACTGGTAGCCGCTTCATTCGCGGTGACGTTCTGTTCTTCGCTCATAGGTCTCCTCGTTATCTCCTGGAGACTATCTCAAAACGATTGACAACTGGCCGGAGGAGGGTGGGGGAAACCGGGTTTCCCCACGCCCCTGCCAGAGGGATAGTCTCTTCGATACAGCCGTTCAAGCAGCCGTTCGGGGGGGGTGTGGAGGGCCACGCCTTCCCGCGGCCCTCATGCCCGTAACGAACGTAGGTGTAAACCAGTTCTTGCCACGGCAGGGCGGTGCGCCGCCGGCTATTCAAGCGCCTCGCCTTCCGGGATACGGCTTTCCACGTTGTACAGTTCGGCCAGCAGGTCGCTCATCAGCGACGAGATGTAGCGCACCGTCGAGATCGAGCGCGGGTAGGCCATCCGGGTTGGCCCGATCACGCCGAGCACGCCGGCGATGGCGTTCTCCACCCCGTAGCGCGCCAGCACCACACTGTATTCGCGCATCTCATCGGCGCTGTTCTCGCCGCCAATAATGACCTGCACCCCATCCGAGGCGAGCACCTGGGGGATAAGCGTGCCCAGACCCCGCCCGCTCTTGAGGATCTCCAGCGCCCGGCGCAGCCGCTCCACGGCCCGCTCGGCGTCTTCGCGCACCAGCGACGGAATGAACTCCGGCTGGCTCAACATCTCAATCAGCCCGTCGGAGTGGATCTGTTCGCGCGACTGCTCCTCGAAGGTCTGCATGGCGCGCACGAGCATCTCCACCAGCCCGCGCTCGAAGTCGGTGAGCGCCAGCGGTTGCTGCTCCGCCGGGCGCGCCAGGGTCTCCTCGATGCCGCTCAACGTCTGGTCGGCCAGATAGTCGCTCAGACGGGCGGCGCTGCGGCGCAGATCCTCGGAGCTGCGCGCCGCGTCCAGCGTGACCGTCTGTTGTTTGACGATGCCGCCATGGAACACCAGCACCGCCAGGGCCATGGTGTCGTGAATGGCGATCAGCTCCATGCTGCGGAAGCGCAGCGGTTCCGCCGCGCGCGGCGGCGTGACGAGCGAGGCGTTCTGGGTGGTGCGCGCAAGCACCGCCCCGGCCAGCTGGATCCACTGGTCAAGTTCGCCGCGCACCTGGTAGAACTGGTGCCGGATGGTGCGCTGTTCCGCCAGGGGGAGCGTGGTGCGCTCCATCAGGTTCTCCACGAAGAACCGGTAGCCGGCATCGGTGGGCACCCGCCCCGCCGAGGTGTGCAGATGGGTCAGGTACCCCAGTTCTTCCAGCGCCGCCAGTTCGTTGCGCACCGTCGCAGGCGAGACGTTCAGACGGTACTTGCGTACCAGCGTCTCCGAAGCGACGGGGCAGGCCGTTTCCACGAACTCTTGAATAACTAACTTGAGAATGGCTTGCCGCCGCTCAGTCAGCCCTGCCGACATAGCCGCGCATCCTCGCTGAATTAGCACTCTCTCGTCAAGAGTGCTAAAGTACGAAGCTAAAGCAGTGGCGTGCACGCCGTGCACGCCGCGGTAGATTGTACCATGAGTTTTGCCGCTTGTCAGCAGGGCCGACGTAGGGCCGAAAGATTGGCGCAGCCAGTCCTTCGGCCCTACGTGCGCGCAGCGGCCTCGATCAGCGTCAGCAGGCGCGGCACCATCGCCGCCGGATTCTGGTGCAGCCCCTCCAGCAGCAGGGCGTTGTCGTAGAGTTGCTCCAGGCCGGCGGTGACCACCGGGTCCTCCGGGTTGGCCTCCAGTCGCCGGGCGAGGGCGGCGATCAGGCTGTGGGCCGGGTTCAGTTCGAGGATGCGCGGGCGCTGCTCGACCTCCTGCCCCAGCACCTGCTGGATGCGCTGCATCTGGCGCCCCAGGCCCTCTTCGTCGCTCACCAGGCGCGCCGGGCTGTCGCGCAGCACCTTTGAGGCGCGCACCTCCTTGATGCGTTCGCCCAGCACCGCCGCCGCCCGTTCGGCCAGCCGCGTGAACTCCTCGTCGCTGATCTGCGGCGCCGCCGCTTCGACTTCGCCGGGCAGTTCGAGATCGGCTTCGTCAACGTTGCGCAGCCGCAGCCCCTCGTACTCGCGCAGCCCCGAGAGCATCAGCCCGTCCACCAGGTCGTGCAGCAGGAGCCCCTCGATGCCGCGGGCGGTGAAGGGGTCGAGGTGCGGACTGGTGCGCGCCGCCTCGAGGCTCGAGGCCATCAGGTAGTAGATCTCCTGCTGCCCGTCCACGATCCGGCTCTTGTATTGCCCCAGGGTCACCAGGTCGTTGCCGCCGCGGGTGGTGTGGAAGCGCAGCAATTTGAGCAACTCGGCGCGGTTCTCGTAGTCCATCGCCACGCCTTCTTTAATGAAGACGCCGAACTCCTGCCAGAAGCGGGCGAATTTCTGCGGGTCGCTGTCGGCCAGGTCGTTCAGTTCGCGGTGCAGGCGCCCGGTCAGGGTCTTGCGGATGCGCTGGATCACCGGGGCGCTCTGCACGCTCTCGCGCGAGACGTTCAGCGGCAGGTCCTCGCTGTCGACCACGCCTTCGACGAAGCGGAAGTAGGCCGGCAGCAGTTCCTTAGCCTCTTCCATGATCAGCACCTTGCGCGAGTAGAGCTTGATCTTGCCCTCGATGCGGCGCTCGAACAGCCCGCGCTCGCGTCTGGCGGGAACGAACAGGATGCTGTGCAGATCCACCGGCGCGTCGGTGGAGAGGTGCACGTGCAGCAGCGGCTCCTCCGCGTCGAGGGTCAGTTGCCGGTACAGGTTGTGGTACTGCTCCGGCTCCACCTCGCGCGGCGCCCGGCGCCAGAGGGCCTTCTGCTGGTTGATCTGCCGCTCGCCCATGTAGATGGGGAAGGCCACGAAGTCGGAGTGGCGCTTGATGATCTGCTCGATGCGCCAGCTCTGGGCAAACTCCTTGGCGTCGTCTTTCAGATGCACGGTGATTGTCGTGCCGCGCCCTTCGCGCTCGGCCGGGCCGACGGTGTAGTGCTCGCTGCCGTCGCTCTCCCACATGGCCGCCTCAGCCTCGGGCCGGTAGGATCGCGAGACGACGGTCACTTTGTCTGCGACCATGAATACGGAATAAAAACCTACGCCAAATTGTCCGATAATCTCGCTGGCGCTGGCTTTGCTGCTCTCGCGGATGCGATCGACGAAGGCCCGCGCGCTCGACTGGGCGATCGTGCCCAGATGTTCAATCATTTCCTCGCGGGTCATGCCGATGCCCGTGTCGCGCACGGTCAGGGTGCCCTTATCCGGGTCGGACTCGATCCAGATCCCCAGTTCGGCGTCGGGGTCGCGCACCTCCCGGTTGGTCAGCATTTCAAACTGTACGCGGTTGAGGGCGTCGGAGGCGTTCGAGATCAGTTCGCGCAGGAAAATCTCACGATCGGTGTAGAGCGAGTGCGCCAGGATGTGCAGCACCTGCTGCACTTCGGCTTTGAAGGTGCGTGACTCGGCCTGGTTCGTCGTTGCGTTCTCCGTGGTCATACGTCTCTCCTGCAACGAATGAACATTGATTTGTACAAAGGGGGGACGCCCGGGCAAGGCCCTCCCAAACGTTCTTATTTTACATCAGACGGTCATACGCATGGCGCACAAGGCCGCGATGAAAACCGGCTCCCGTACAGTACGGTCGCAGCGCGCTGCGGCTACCCGCCTCTTTTCACCTCAGTTGTCCATGGGGCTTCGACATCCTCCCCGCAGGGTAACCGTTCACACTTGGGGTAACCGTAGAGCCTGGGAGCGAGGGCGTCTCGCTCTCGAAGCCACAACGAGGGCTGGAAGCCCTCGCTCCCAGGAAAAGCGTGAACAGTTGCCCCCGCGGGCAGGGGTGAGGGGAAACCCGGTTTCCCCACTCACCCCTGCGGGGCCAGGCGGCGCGCCACTTAGCCCTCACCGCCGCGGCGGTAGCTCTCGTCGAGCAACTCGACGATGTAGCGCACCTGCACGTCCTCGCCGCGCCGCCGCAGTTCGCCCGCCAGTTGCAGGGCGCAACCGGGGTTGGCCGTGGCGATGACCCGCGCCCCGGTGGCCAGGGCGTTGTCCACCTTGCGCGCGCCGAGCCGCGCGGCCATCTCGGGCTGGGTCACGTTGTAGACCCCCGCCGATCCGCAGCAGAGGGCGCTCTCGTGCATTTCGCGCAACTGTAGCCCCGGAATGGCCGTCAGCAGCGTCCGCGGCTGCACGGTGATGCGCTGGGCATGGGCCAGGTGACAGGGTTCCTGGTAGGTGACCTGCACGTCGAGGCGGCCCAGGCCGGCGCGGTTGAACTCGATGCCGGCCAGAAACTCGTGCACGTCTTTGACCTTGCGGCTGAAGGCTGCCGCCCGCTCGTGCCACAGCGGGTCGTCGTGGAGCAGGTGGTCGTACTCTTTGAGCGTGCTGCCGCAGCCGGCGGCGTTGACCACAATCGCGTCCACGCCCAGGGCTTCAAAGGCGGCGATATTGCGCCGCGCCAGTTCGCGGCCCCCGTCGAGGTCGCCGCCGTGGGTGTGCAACGCCCCGCAGCAGCCCTGGTCGGGCGGGAGGATGACCTCGCAGCCGTTCTTTTGCAGCACGCGAATGGTGGCTTCGTGAACGTTGGCGAAAGCGGTGCTCATGATGCAGCCGGTGAGCATGGCCACGCTGTAGCGCCGTTCACCCTCAGCGGGGTAGATCTGGCCCCTGGGGACGGTAAAGCTCGCGTTGATCGGCGGCAGCATCCGCTCGGTGTCGGCCATGCCGATCAGCTTCAGCAGCCCGCTCTTGCGGGCGATCCACTGCGCGCCGCTCCGCTGGTAGAGCCGCATCGAGGCCGAGAAGGCCCGGAACAGGCCCATGTCCTTGAACAGGCCGCCGAAAACCACCCCCCGCAATGCCCGTTGCCACAGGGGCCGCGGCGGCAGCGCCCCCGGCGCCGCGGGGTCGCGCGCCCCCCGCTCCCGCGCCTGTTCGATCTGCGCCCGGCTCGCCTCCAGGATGGCGCCGTACTGCACCCCCGAGGGACAGACCGCTTCACAGGCCCGGCAGTTGAGGCACTGGCTCATCTGCTCCTGGAAGACCTCGCTCTCCAGGCCAATGCGCCCTTCGTCCACCGCCTTCATCAAATAGATCCGCCCGCGCGGCGAGGACATTTCCAGCCCCGTCTCGCGGTACGTCGGGCACGAGGAGAGACACAGGCCGCAGTGGACGCAGGTGTTGATGATGTCGGAACTGGGTCGGTCCCTGGCGCTGAAGGGCACCAGGGGGATGCTGAGCGACTCGCGATCGGGCGTGGTCAGGGTCATGCCGGGTCTCCATCCAGGGCGGGCGTCCCCCGCCGCTTGTTCAGGTGGATAAGGGCGCGGGTCAGGTGTCCCGCCAGAAGAATGCTCCGGGGTTCATCCGGTTGAAGGGGTCAAGTTCGGTTTTAATTGCCCGCATCAGCGCCAGGGTGGGCGGCGGCGCGCCCCGGGGATGCGCCGCGCGAACGGCCAGGGCCGGGTCGAGTAGATGGGCGTGGCGCAGGCGCCGCGCGAGGGCCGCGTGGAAGTCGAGGCGCCCCTCTTCCGGCCCCGCGACCTGGAGGTAGGCCACGCCGCTGAGGCCCCGGGCGCAGATGGCGAGGGCCAACCCGCGCGGCAGGGCCTCGGCCTCGGCGGCATCGAGGGCGGCCCCCAGGTCGGCGGGCGCGGCGCACAGGCGCATCAGGCTCGCGCCGGGCCCCTCCGGGGGCGCGGCGCGCCGCGCCACTTCGGCCCACAGGGCCTCCTCGGCGCTTCCGCTCACTTCCTCGGCGCTCAGGGCGCCAGCCTCGCCGGCCAGATCGCGCAAGGCGCGCATGTGCCGCGCCACCGCCGCCGGGTGGCCCTCGGCCCGCAGGGCCAGCAGCGCGCCCCCGGGCGGAACCGCCAGCGGCCCGCTCGTCTCCGGCGGCCCCGCGACCAGTTCCGCGGCGGTGGGCTGTAGCCGCGTGTCCGCCACCGCCTCCAGGCAGTCCAGGGCGTTCCGCCGCCCGGAGAAGGCGGCAACCAGCGTTGCCGTGGCCCGTGGCCGCGGAAAGACCCGCAGGCGCACCGCGGCGATTACCCCCAGGGTGCCGTGGCTGCCCACCAGCAACTTGACCAGGTCGAAGCCGCTCACGTTTTTGACCACCTGCCCGCCCAGGCGCGACACCACGCCGTCGGCCTCGACGATGGTGAGGCCCAGCACCCAGTCGCGCAGCGTGCCGTACCCCAGGCGGCGCGGCCCATCGGCGGCAATGGCGACCAGCGCGCCCAGGGTGGCCGCCTCGGGCCGGTGCAGGTCCAGGGGGAGCATCTGGCCGTTGGCGGCGAGGAGCGCCTGGAGTTCCGCCGGGCTCGTCCCCGCCTCGACGCCGATCGTCAGGTCGTCCGGTTCGTAGACTAGCACCCGCTTCATGCGCCGGGTGGCGATGCGTACGAGCTGGGGGGCGGAGCGCGCACCGGTGAGCCGCGCCATGTCGCTACACGGTCGTATGGGCGCGCCTACGCGGTGGCAGAGGGCTACCACCTGCGCCAGTTCCTCGACGCTCCCCGGGCTGACGGCGAGGCCGGCACCGTCGGTGGTCACGTGGTCGGCCCCCGCGATCGCCGCCAGCGCCGCGGTGTCGAGGCCGCCCGCCCCCGCCTCTCCGGCTTTGAGGGATAGAGACGGTAAATCCTCGCTTCCACCGTGGTTCGAAGCCTCTCCTCCCTCGTGGGGTTGGGGGTGCGGAAGAACGGCCTGCGGGAGTGGCGCTTCCATCCCTG
>JAOACN010000344.1 GCA_026417815.1 Chloroflexaceae bacterium
GGGGGCTGATCGCGCTGGGATCGATCGCCAGGCCGCGGGTGCGGGCGAGGCCGCTGAGTTGCCGGCGCGCCTCGGCGTCGAGTTGCTCGAGGGCCGGCGCGAGCAGCGGCTGCACATCGCTTTCCTTGACGATGAACACCACTTCCTCGCTGCCCCCGGTCAGGGGCGGGTGCTGCACCAGCAGGCTGCCCGCCGACACGTTGAAGGTGGGGCCGCCGGGGGGTGTAATGCGGCGAATGGTGTTGGCCTCCACATTGGAGGCGCTCCCCGGCGAGCGGGCGGTGACCGTCACCTGAGCCTGGCCGCGGGTGGTCACGATCTGCGCGCCCTGGTCGGCGGTGGTGGCGGCAGGTACGAGCACATCGGCGGCGCTGATGAAGGGCGCCTCCTGCCCGTCGGGGCGGATGGCCACGAACTCGGTGCCCGCGGGCAGCAGAATGGCCTGCCCGCTGGAGTTGAGGATGGTCACCGGCCCCTCGGCGCTGCCCGCAGGGGTGAGCGTTCCCTCGGCCACCGTGCCAGTGCTCGTTATGGCGACCGTGCTGACGATCGGCTCGGCCAGCACCGCCGTGCCGGAGACGCCCGCGCCCGGGGCGAGCAACGGCACGGGCAGGCCGGTGAAGGGCGCCGAGGTGGTGGCGCGGGCGGGCGGCGACACCGCCACGGTCACGCGGCCGCCGAGGAAGAGGACCGCGCCGATGGCCGCCAGCAGCAGCAACAGGAGCGCGCTGAGGGCGTAGATCGGCCAGGCGCGCCGGCGCGGCTGCGGCGCGGCTTCGGAGCGGCGCGGCGGAGGCTCGGGGCGACGCGGCGCGGGCTCGGGGCGGCGCTGCGGAGGTTCGGGGCGGCGCGGCGCGGGCTCAACGGTTGGGGGAGGCGGCGCGGCGGCCACGTCGCCGCCCAGTGCCGCGCGCAGCACCTCCTCGTCGCTGGCGTCGGGGCCGGGCGGCGCGGCGCGGGGAACGGGGCGGGTGGCGTAGGGACTGGCGGAACGCGGTGGACGGTTGTCGGGACCCGGCGGCAGGACGCGGGCGTGTTCCACCGTCAGGGTCTCCAGGCCGGCCCGGTGGGCAGCCTGGATGACCTTCGGATCCGAGCTGATCACCGTCAGCGCCATGCCCGCCTTCGCGCCGAACTTGCGGATCTGCTCGGCGACCTCGGCGCGGCGCATCACCACGGCGCCCTCGGTGACCAGCAGTTGCACATGCCCGGCCCCGACGCCGCGCAATTTCTCCAGCACATCGGCGGCGCTGTCCTCGGGCAGCACCGGCACCACGGCCGCGGGTTCCGTCGTCATGCCGCGCTCACTTTCGCCCCTGGGCGGCGACCAGTTCCGGCGCCCGGGCGATCGCGTCGGGGAGGCTGGTGGCGTCCTTTCCCCCGGCCTGGGCCATATCCGGGCGCCCGCCACCGCCGCCGCCAACGATCTGCGCCAGGGCCTTCACCAGATTGCCCGCGTGGTAGCCCCGCTGCACCAGGTCGGGGGTAACCATCACCAGGATCTGCGGGCGTTCGCCCACCACCGCGCCAAGCACAACCACCGCGCTGCCGAGCTTATCCCGCAGCCAGTCGCCCATCTCGCGCAGCCGGGCGGGGTCATCGGCCTCCACCTGGGCCGCCAGGACGCTCACGCCGTCCACCTGACGGGCCTGGGGGAGCAGGCTATCGAGCGAGGCGCGGGCGATGCGGGCGCGCAGGCCGGCCAGTTCCTGCTGGCGCTGCCGGCCCTCGGCCATCAACTGGTCCACCCGGTCGGCCACCTGGGCCGGGGGCACGCCGAGGCGCTCGGCCAGGTCGCGCAGGAGCTGGGCCTGCTGTTCGACCCAGGCTTCGGCGCCGCGCCCGGTGAGGGCCTCGATGCGCCGCAGCCCGCTGCCGACGCTGCCCTCGCTGACGATGCGGATGAAGCCGATCTCGCCGGTGCGACTGACGTGGGTGCCGCCGCAGAGCTCGCGGCTGTCACGGGTGGCGATGCGCTCGACGCCGTTCGCGCCGCGCTCGATGGTCACCACGCGCACCCGGTCGCCGTACTTCTCGCCGAAGAGGGCAATGGCGCCCTGAGCCATCGCCGTCTGGTAGTCGGTAATCTCCCAGTGGACCGCGCCATCGGCGCGCACCCAGGCGTTGAGGCGGGCCTCGATCTCGCGCAACTGCTCGTGCTCCAGGGGGCGGGTATGGGTAAAATCGAAGCGCAACCGGTCGGGGGCGACCAGGGAGCCGGCCTGCGCGGCGTGCTCGCCGAGCACGTCGCGCAGCGCGCGGTGGAGCATATGGGTGGCGGTATGGTTGCGCTGAATATCCGCGCGCCGCTCGGCGTCAACCGTCGCCCGGACCACCTCGCCGACGGCGATGGCGCCCTCCGTGACCACGCCGTAGTGCACGATCAGCCCCGGCACGGGGCGCAGGGTATCATCCACGCGCACCACCCCGGCGGGGCCGCGGATCAGCCCGGTGTCGCCCACCTGCCCGCCGCTCTCGGCGTAGAACGGCGTGCGGTCGAGGACGATCTGCACCTGGCGGCCCGGCCCGGCCTCGCGCAGCTCATCGCCCGCCGAAACGATCGCCAGCACGCGGGCCTCGGCGCTAAGATCGGTGTAGCCCAGGAACTCCGTAGGCGGGAGGCTGGCCTCGGCCCAGACCTCGGCCTCGGCGCCGCGTTTGAACTGCGCCGCGGCGCGGGAACGCTGGCGCTGCTCGTCCATGGCCAGATCGTAGCCCGCCTCGTCCACCACCAGGCCCTGCTCGGCGGCGATCTTCTGCGTCAGGTCGAGGGGAAAGCCGAAGGTATCCTTGAGCACGAAGGCATCGGCGCCAGGGATGACCGTGCCGCCAGCGGCGCGCACCTGCTCGATCACCGCGTTGAGGCGCGTAATGCCGCCGTTGAGGGTGCGCAGGAACTGCCGCTCCTCGCTATCCGTGGCTTCAAGAATGAACTGGCGCCGGGCGCGCAGCTCGGGATAGGCCGCGCCCATCTCCTCGATCACCGTATCAACCACATCGGCCAGGAACGGGCGCTCGAAGCCAATCGTCCGCCCCTGGTAGACGGCGCGGCGCAGGATGCGGCGCAGCACGTAGGAGCGCCCGCTATTGCCGGGCAGCACCCCATCGGCGATCAAAAAGGCGGTGGCGCGGCCATGGTCGGCGATGGCCCGATAGGGCGCCAGATTGGCCCGGTAATGGGCCTCATCACTGCCGCGGGCGGCGATCACCCGGTTGATAATCGTCGCCAGCAGATCGGTCTCGTAGGTCGAATGGACCCCCTGGAGCACCATCGCCATACGCTCGAGGCCCATCCCCGTATCCACCGACTGCGCCGCCAGGCGTCGCATCGTCGCCCGGTCGTACTGCATGAACACCAGGTTCCAGATTTCGACATAATCCGGGTCGTCGGAATTGACGCCCTCGGCGCGCATGCGCGACAGATCATCGCCGATGTAGCAGGTGATCTCCGAGTTGGGGCCACAGGGGCCGGTATCGCCCATCACCCAGAAATTATCCTTGCGTCCGAAGCGCAGAATACGCGACGGATCGGCGCCTACCGCCTCCCACAACTGCGCGGCTTCATCATCGGCGGGGATCTCCGCGTCGCCCTCGAAGACCGTGAACCAGAGCCGCTCGACGGGCAGGCCGAACTCCTCGACCAGCAGTTCCCAGGCGAAGCGAATGGCCTCGGCCTTAAAATAATCGCCGAACGAGAAGTTGCCCAGCATCTCGAAGAAGGTATGGTGGCGCGGTGACGGGCCGACCTCCTCGAGATCGTTATGCTTGCCGCTGACACGCAGACACTTCTGGGCGGTGACAGCGCGCTTATAGGGGCGCTGCTCCAGTCCCAGGAACACATCCTTGAACTGGACCATGCCCGAATTGGCGAAGAGCAGAGTGGGGTCATCGGCCACCACGAGCGAAGAACTGGGCACGATGGCATGGCCGCGACGCTCAAAGAACGTCAGGTACCGCTCACGGATCTGGGCCGAGGAGAGCTTTTGCATACGGTTGTTTGCCTGGGGCGTCCCGGAGGGATGCCACGATCCGCCAATGGCGCGTCGGGGGCGTACAGTCGAACATTGTAGCGCATGGCGTTGGGAAGCGTCAACTTCTTCAGAAACGGTACGAGTTCACACTTCTCCTGGGAGCGAGGGCATCTTGCCCTCGAAT
>JAOACN010000711.1 GCA_026417815.1 Chloroflexaceae bacterium
AGATGTGTATAAGAGACAGCGACGGCGCCGTTTCGGGCGAGGCCAGCGCCATGATCAGCCGCATCACCAGCGCCATCCGCCTGGAACAACGCCATTTCATCGAGGCCAAACGCCGCGCCACGAGTTGATATAGCAGTCCTCTTCAGGTTGTGAAGCCCGGAGTAGCCGACGCACCCGTGGGGACGCAGCGCGCTGCGTCCATACGCCTGGTAGAGATGGCGTCGGACCGCTATACTATTCTGGGATGATGCGTATACTGTCTATATCAATAGGAATCGGCATAACATGGGGCGCCTGAATTCCCCCACGCCCCTGCCGCCCATGAAGCACTCCCTGCTCTGCCTCCTCGCCATCCTGCTGGCGCTGGCCGTCGGCCCGCCCGCCGCGATCCCGCCCGCGGCGGCCAGCGATGCGCGCAGCTTCGTGCTCGGCTACTCCGCCCAGGGCCGCCCCATCGAGGTCACGCAGTTCGGCGCCGGCCCGCGCAAACTGGTCGTCGTCGGCAACACCCACGGCGCCCCCGAGGCCAATACCTTCCGCCTGACCCTCGAACTGATCGAGCACTTCCGCGCCAATCCCGCCCTGGTCCCGGCAGGCGTGCGATTGGCCTTCATTCCCTCGATCAACCCCGACGGCCTGGCCCTCGGCTGGCGCTTCGACGCCGCCGGTGTCGATCTGAACCGCAACATGAACACCAATCTTGACGCCTGCCCCGAAAACGACTGGCGCGTGACGGTGCAGGGCGCCTATGGGATGATCTCCGACACCGGCGGCCCCTATCCCGACTCCCAGCCGGAAGCGCGCCTGTTGCGCTCCTTCCTCTGGGACGCCGCCGGGGCGATCTTCCTGCACTCCAACGCCGGACTGGTTTTCCCGGCCAGTTGCGAGCACGCCCCCTCCATCGCCCTGGCCGAACGCTACGCCGCCGGCGCCGGCTACGCCTACAGCCGCTCCTGGCCAAATTACACCATCACCGGCGGCATGCACGACTGGGCCGGCAGCCTCGGCATCGCCGCCATTGTTCCCGAACTGATCACCGGCGACCAGACCGAGTTCGCCCAGAATCTCGCCGGTCTCCAGGCCGTCCTGGCCGACGCCGAAACCCTGCTGCCCCTGCCCGAAGATGGACTGATGGCCGGGCTAAGTGTGCCCGCGCCGATCTACCGCTACTGGCGCGCCCTGGGCGCCGAGGAACGCTTCGGCCCGCCCCTCGAACCAGCGCGCGCCACGGCCTACGGCCTTAGCCAGATCTTCCGCAACGCCAGGATCGCCCTCCGCGAGGATCTCCGCGACACGCCCTACTTCGTGCAACCCGAACCCCTGGGGGTCGCCGCGCTGCGCGATCTGGCCTACGGCGGCGCCGAGGCCCTGGCCGAGCCCGCGGGCGAGGCAGAGGGCCGGCGCTTCGCCGAGACCGGACACACGCTGCGGGGCGCCTTTCTGGACTTCTGGGAGCGCGGGGGAGGATTGGAGGCGTTCGGGTTGCCGCTGTCGGAGGAATTCACCGCCATCGCCGCCGACGGACGGCCCCGCACGGTGCAGTACCTTGAAC
>JAOACN010000720.1 GCA_026417815.1 Chloroflexaceae bacterium
ATCCCAGCGCGATCAGCCCCCGCCGTAGCGACCTGGAACGGCTCCAGGGCTTCACCCAGTTCGTCAACCCGCCGCTGGGCGCCCCGGCTGACCCGGCCAATCCGCGCTTTGAACTCACCGTGCAGGCGCGTTACAGCGCCCTCGCCACCCCTGAGGATCAACCCCTGAACGTTCAGCTTGGCCCGGTGGTCACCGAACAACTGCGCCAGGCGGGCCTGATCCAGCCGGGCGAGTGTCGCGCGCCGGTCATTACCGAGTGGCGCTGGGATGGGCAGACCCTCTTCGTTGACGGCAGCATTGAACCCGATACCATCAGCCCGCGCTGCCAGGGGGGGATCGAACCCACCGTCCTGGAGCAGGTGCGCGAGGCGGTGCGCGGCAAACCGTATCAGGAGGCCGACGCCGCGCTGCGCGAACTGGCGGCGCAGGGGCTGATCGGTGATTACCGCCTGCCCGACGTGGCGCGCATGCCCCGCTTCGGCTGGCAGATCGGGGTGGAGGTCGGCAAGTAAGGTCCGCTTCGGACCTGAACGTATTAGCCTGGCCGTTGTTGCCTCTTTGCACATAACCGGTCTGTGGAGGTGTGGAGGTGTGGAGGTGTGGAGGTGTGGGGGTGCAGATCATACAGTCAACTGGTTCGATGCACGCAAGCACATGTGACCTCGGCTGATAATGTGGTCCACAGCTCTACATCTCTACACCTCCACAGCTCTACATCTCCACAGCTCTACATACCTCCACGGCTCTACACGATCAACGCGAATCACAAGCGCCTGACGGTCTCGTCGTGGACAGGGAGGCGTCATGGCCCGGGACGAACGGCGCATCATGGGGCTTGACGTGGGCGAGCGGCGCATCGGCGTGGCCCTGAGCGACGCCGAAGGTCGCCTGGCCTCCCCCCTCACCACCATCAACGCCCGCCCCGTTGACCAGTGCGTGCAGCGCATCGCCCGTCTGGTCGCGGAGCACGCCGTTAGCGAGCTGGTGGTGGGCCTGCCCCTGACGCTGCGGGGCGAGATTGGCCCGCAGGCCCGGGCGGTGCAACAGTTCGCCCACCAGCTCGAGGAGCGCCTGGGGTTGCCGGTGCACCTCTTCGACGAACGCCTGACCACTGCCGCCGCCGACCAGTTGCTCCGCGAGACGGGCCTCAAGCCCGAGAAGCGCAAACAGCAGGTGGACCAGGTCGCCGCGGCGATTATTTTGCAGGATTTTCTCGATCAGCGGCGCGGGGCGGAAGGGTAAACGCTTTCCCACAGCCAGGGGTATGGGGAAACCTGGTTTCCCCATACCCCTTCAACGGGCAGTGGGGCTACCGGTCCTCACCCTCCCCCGCCGCGCTGCGCGCGGCGCCCCCTCCCTCTCCACCTGTGGTGGAGAGGGAGGGGGCCGGGGGGAGGGTGAGGACAAAACGCCTATGGACGCCACCGAACTCGAACACCTGCTCAGCGCGGGCGAGGGGCCGGGAGTGGCCTTCGCCCGCGAGCGGGCGCGGCCCGACGAGCTTGCCGAAACCCTTGCCGCCTTTGCCAACGGGCGTGGCGGAACGCTGCTGCTGGGGGTGAGCGGGCGCGCGCGGGGCCGGGTGGAGGGCATTGGCGATGTCGCCGCCGCACGCGATCTGGTGCTCGAGGCGGCCCTCTCCTGCACCTGTCTCTTATACACATCT
>JAOACN010000724.1 GCA_026417815.1 Chloroflexaceae bacterium
GCTGGGGGGAGGTTGGGAGGGGGGCGAAAACGCCAGGAAACTTACGTTACAGACCAATCAGACGCCCTCTCTCTGAACGCCAATCGGCAATACGCCATCGTAAATCCTATCAAGAACCGGCCTGTAGCGATGAAACGCGACCGCAGCCCACTGAAAGCCACCTACGAAGTGATCGTGATCGGCTCCGGCATTGGCGGCCTGACCGCAGCAGCCTTGCTCGCCGCCCGCGGCAAGGACGTGCTGGTGCTCGAACAGCACTACCTCCCCGGCGGTTCGGCCCAGACCTTTCCTAGCGGCAAGTACCGTTTCGACGTCGGGCCCAAGCTATTTTTCGGCATGGATCCAGCTCGCGGGAACATGCGCTTCCACACCGAGGTGTTCGCCGAACTCGACGAATGGCCCGACCTGATCCACTACGACAGTTACTACACCCTCAAACATCCCCGTGGCGCCCTGCGGGTCGCCGGCTCGGTTGAGGAGTACATCGCGCAACTTAGCGCCGCGTTTCCCGAAGAGGCCGCGGGCATCCGCGCCTTCTACCGCCGCCTGGAGACCCTTCACGGCCTGTTTGTGGGCGTTCCCAACCTGCCCCTCGACGATCCCTGGTCCCTGGCCCGCCTGATCTGGCGCGTGCCCCTCGACCGTCTGCTCGACCTGAGCCACTGGAGCCGCGTCACCCTCGGCGAACTCTTCGACCGCTACATCGCCTCGCCCGAACTGCGGGCGCTCATCAACGCCGAGTTTGTCGCCTTCTGCTACGCCGACATTGACGTCGCACCCGCCGTGCTGGGCGCCCTGGTGCTGATCGAGCGCCACAAGGGCGGCGGCGCGTTCACCAGGGGTGGCAGCGGTGAACTGGCCCACGTGCTCATTCGCGGCCTGGAAAAGCACGGCGGGCGCATCGCCTACCGCAGTCGCGTGCGCCGCGTGATCGTTGAACACGGGCGCGCCCGCGGCGTTGAACTCGAAAATGGCGCCCGCATCGCCGCCCGCTGGGTGATCAGCAATGCCGGGGTGATCAACACCTTTGGACGCGCCGGCACACCGGTGGAGCCACTGGTGGAACGGCGCTGGCTGCGCCCTGCGACCCTGGCCCGCGTCGATCGCCTCAAGCACACCGGCTCGTTCATTACCCTCTTCGCCGGGGTGGATGCCCGTGTCTTCCCTCCCGGCACCGACCCGCACACGCTGTACCTTGACCGCTACTATTCGAGCGTGTGTGATATGCGCATGATCTGCTTCTGCAACTCGTCCTTTAAGGACCCGGGGCTGGCCCCACCGGGCAAGCACGCCGTGCAGGTGGTCTACTTCGACCCCGAGTTTGGCGCCTTCGAGAACTGGCGGCGCGACGAGGGCTACGCGGCGCGCAAGGAGGCCGCCTGCCGCCGGGCGCTGACCATGGCCGAAGAGGTCTTTCCGGGCTTCAGCGCCGCGCTCGATCACCTTGAGGTCGGCACGCCGCTGACCTACGCCGACTACCTGGCAAAGTGGGGCGGCGGCTGGGGCGCGCACATGAGCGTGGATCAGTTCGCCTTCCGGCGCTTTCAGCACAAAACCGATGTGGACGGCCTGCTCCTGGTTGGCGCCGACACGCACCCGGGCATCGGGGTCGTGAGCGTCACCATGAGCGGCATGAACTGCGCGAGCCTCATCGCGCCACCGAGGTACGTATGAACGAACTGCTTGCCCTTCGCGAAGCGGCGCTGAGCCTGGTCACCGGCACTCGTCCCGGGGAGGCCCTCAACGTGCCCCCTCCCACCGGCCAACCTCCAGCCGGCCCCGAACTGGCCGAGCGGCTGGCCGCCGCCGTGCGCGCGCTCAAGATCGCCGCGGCCAGTGACGATGGCGTCGCCGTAGACTACGCCGCCCTGCGCGATAGCCCGGCCTACGCTGATTATGTCGAGCAGGTAACACCTTTGCTGGTCACTTTCGACCCGTCGGTCCTGCCCGACCGCGGCGCGCGGCTGGCCTTCTGGATCAATCTCTACAACGGGATGGTCCTCGACGGCGTGGTGGCGTACGCCGTGCGGCGCAGCGTGCGCGCCGGTCTGGGCGGGCTGGGCTTCTTCCGTCGCGTTGCCTACATCGTCGGCGGCTACCGTCTCTGCGCCGACGACATCGAGCACGGCATCCTGCGCGCCAATGCCGGCAATCCCTTTCTCCCCGGCCCCCAGTTCGCCGACGACGCCCCGCGCCTGGCCTGGGCCATCAGCCCGCTCGAACCGCGCATCCACTTCGCCCTCAACTGCGCCAGCCGCTCCTGCCCGCCCATCGCCGTCTACGACGGCGCGCGAATCGAGGCCCAGCTCGACCTGGCCGCCCGCTCGTTCGTCGGCGCCGATACCGACCTCGACTCCCGGACCGGCACGCTTCTCGTCTCGTCAATCTTCAAGTGGTACCAGAACGACTTCGGGGGGCTGGAGGGCGTGCTGCGCTTCATCCACACCCACCTGCCCCCCGATGACGAGCGCCGGCGCTGGATCGACGCTCACGCCGAGGTGGCCCTGGCATTCAAACCCTACGACTGGTCGCTCAACACCCGCTAGCGCCTCCGGCAGGGGCGTGGGGAAACCAGGTTTACCCATACCCCGCCAGGCGGCCCCGGGGCTGCCCATCCCCGGCCATCGGGCCGGGAAAACCCGATTCCCCCGATCTATCGGTCACTGCTGTTGCTGTTGTTGCTGGCCCTCAAACGACTCTTCCGCCTCCATCGCTACCGACTGGCCCGCCAGAACCGGAAGCACCTCCTCATCGGCGATGGAGGCCTCGGTCGGCGCCACCTTGACGCCGACCTCCAGCGAACTCTCGGCCTGGCCCTTGTAGACCCCCTTCGTCGGGGGCACATCGGCGTAGTCGCGCCCCACTGCGGTGCGGATGTGCCGTTCCCCGGCAATCAGGTTGTTGGTCGGATCAAACCCCACCCACCCCAGTTCCGGCAGCAGCGCCTCGACCCAGGCGTGGGTCGCGTCCTGCTCGGAGCGATCGTGGTCCTCCACGCGGTGAAAGAGATAGCCGCTGACATACCGGCAGGGAATACCGAGGGGACGCAGCAGGGCGATCATAATGTGCGCATAATCCTGGCACACCCCCCGCCGGGCAGCCAGGGCCACATCAATTGGCGAGTCGACCTCGGTGTGCTCGGGATCGTAGGCGAACGCATCGTAGAGCCGTGCGTTCAACTCCCGCAGCAGGGAGAGCGGATCGTCGCGACGGCACACCTCAAGTTCGCGGGCCAGCTTTTCCAGCAGCGCCGTCGGGTGGGCAAAAAAACTGGGCGCAAGAAAATCCCAGTGATCCTCGCGGCCGGTCAGCGCGTCAAGATCGGCCCAGGCGCCGGGGTCCAGCCGGTCGGGAAGAGGCGGCGGCGGCTGCAGAATGACCACCGCTTCGGCGGTAATCGTCGTGGTGCGGTGCGGCGCAGGAAGACTGAAGTGGTGAACGATATTGCCGTAACAATCGGTGTAATGTTGCACGCGAGCAACGGGGCTGGTGACCAGACGAAAGCTCAGGCAGCGTTGTAAACCTTCCGACCGGGGCTGCTTACGCACCTCGGTAATACTCTCACTCACCGGGACGCTGTAGCGAAAACGGGTCTTATGCAGAATGGAATAATACATATGGCTGGTGCAACTCCACAGTACTGCATCCGAGAACCTCTCCGTTGTCACTTGCCGCAGTTTCCGCCGCGAGGAGGTTCGGAGGACCGCGCTCCTGCGAGCTTTCCTCCTCCTGGCGCAATGCGGCTTCGCTGCGTCAGGAAGGGAAGATCTTCGGTGGCCTGCGGCCGCCGCAACCCGCCAGGGGCAAGATCACGAAGTAGAGGTACAGATGACGAGTCGGCCCCTCGCCCGGCAAGGCCGAAGCACTGGCTGCGCCAATGCCTCGGCCCAACGAGCGCAACCCTTCACGTATGCTCGAACGCGGTACTAGCTATCAAGCGCCTTCTCTACGGGGTAGGTCACGTAGGTCTGATAGATCGCGCTGTGGATGGCCGCGCACTGGCGTTGGATGTCATCGAGGTAGGCGTGCATATTATCGGCCATGATCTCCTCCACCTGGCCATAATCGAGCGAGGCGCGCAATCGTCCGGCCAGGCGCTCGGCCCGCCCGCCGCTGCGGGTGCCGGTGCTCTGGGCAATCGCCTGTAGACCGCGCTGGACGCGATCGGCGGCGAAGCGCACCGAGTGGGGAAACTCGCCATCGAGCAGCAGGAACTCGGCGACCGTTTCGGGCTGCACATCAGCGGTGTACACCTTGCAGTAGGCTTCGAAGGCAGTCGCGCACTTGAGCAGGCCAACCCAGTCGTTGTACTCGAGCGACAGCGCCGGATCACGGGAGGCCTCCAGATAGGGGCGGAAATGCACATCGAGCAGCATGGCCGTAGCGCCGGCCCGTTCCAGATAACGGCCAACCTGGATGAAGTACCAGCCTTCGCCGTGGGTCATGGTGCTGTCGGTGATGCCCTGGAAGAGATGCGCGCCTTCTTTGACTGCCTGATAGAACTCAATGGGCTCGCCCTGCCAGATCTTCTCCGGGCTCGCCGAGCGCACAAAGAGGTACAGTCGGTTGACCTGCTCCCACATCTCCGAACTGATCTGCTGGCGCACCTGCCGGGCGTTCTCTCGAGCCAGGGCAATGCAACTGACGATCGCGTTCGGGTTGGCGGGATCGAAGGTCAGGGCGCGGGTGATGGCATAGGCCTCAGTGGCGCCTTCGGGGGGCGGGGCGGTGCGCAGGGCCGCCAGCAGACGTTTCCAGCGCACCTCCACCGACTCGGGGGTTTGATCCAGCATCAGGTTCAACCCGACGCCGATCAAACGCGCCGTGTGTTCGGCCCGCTCCAGGTAGCGGCTCATCCAGTAGAGCCCATCAGCTACACGTGAGAGCATATGGTGCTAAGGTAACAAGGTGGAGAGTCAACCGTTCAGGATTGCGGTTTCTCCACACCTCCACACCTCCACACCTCCACAATCACTGTGAAGAGTGAAGCGCCCAGTGGCAAGCAGGTGTGAACGATAGTTGCATCTCCAGCCAGTCCAGGAACGGCCCGTCACTCGAACAGCACCCACGTATCCTTACTGCCTCCGCCCTGCGACGAGTTGACCACCAGCGAGCCTTTGCGCAGGGCCACGCGGGTGAGGCCGCCTGGCACGATGGTGATCTGATCGCCGCTGTTGAGGATGTACGGGCGCAGATCGACGTGGCGCGGCTCTACCCGCCCGTCAACAAAGCACGGGGCACGCGAGAATTGCAGTGTGGGCTGGGCGATATAATTTCGCGGATGGGCCTCGATCAGGCGCCGGAAGCGTTCACGCTCCTCCGCAGTGCTGTGCGGTCCGATCAGCATCCCATAGCCGCCCGACTCACCAACCGCCTTCACTACCAGCTCATCCAGGTGTTCGAGCACATAGGCCCGCTCACCGGGATCTTCGCACAGGTAGGTCTCGACATTCGACAGGATCGGATCTTCACCCAGGTAGTATTTGATGATCTTCGGCACATAGGCGTAGATGGCCTTATCGTCGGCCACGCCGGTGCCAACCGCGTTCGCCAGGCTCACGTTTCCGGCGCGGAAAGCATTGAACAACCCGGCCGCGCCGAGGATCGAGTCCGCGCGGAAGGCGAGCGGGTCAATAAAATCATCGTCCACTCGCCGGTAGATCACATCCACCCGCCGCAGGCCCGCCGTGGTGCGCATGTACACGATGTTGTCGTGCACCAGCAGGTCACGGCCCTCAACCAGTTCCACCCCCATGAGCCGGGCGAGGAAGGTATGCTCAAAGTAGGCCGAGTTGTACACCCCCGGCGTCAGCACCACAATGGTCGGATCGGGCCGATGGGCAGGCGCCAGCGCGCGCAGGGTCGTGAGCAGCGCGTGCCCGTAGTGATCAATCGGGCGCACGCCGTAGTTGGCGAACAGCCCCGGAAAGGCCCGTTTCATCACCGCGCGATTGGTGAGCATGTAACTCACCCCGCTGGGCACGCGCAGGTTATCCTCCAGCACCACGAACTCGCCCGAGGGCAGGCGCACCAGGTCCGTTCCGGTGATCGAAATGTAGACCTGCTGCGGCACCGCGACGTTCCGCATCTCGCGGCGGAAGTGCGGGCAGGTGTACACCAGTTCGCGGGGAACGACCTTATCGGCCAGAATGCGCGCCTGGTGGTAGATGTCGTGCAGAAACATGTTCAGCGCCTGGATGCGCTGTTTCAGCCCTGCCTCGATCACCGCCCACTCGTCGTGGGTCACGATCCGCGGAAGCAGATCGTAGGGGAAGATGCGCTCGGTGCCCTGGTCGTCACCGTAGACGGTGAAGGTAATGCCTTGATTGAGAAAGGTGAGGTCGGCGTAACTCTGCCGCTGCTGCAGGTCGCGTGCGGAGAGTTCCTGCAGGCGCTGGTACAGGAGCCGGTAGTGGGGCCGCGGTTCGCCCGCCTCGTCGAACATCTCGTCGTAGACGGCGCCGAGATCGTACGTGGCAAAGAGCGAATGGCCGTTAGCGCGCGCTCGGTGCTCGGTGAGCATAGATGTGCGAAAATAAGGCTTTCTGCCGAATCTGAAAACAGCATCGGAGAGAGCTGAGCGGGCGGCGCTGCCACGGCTACTGCGGTTCTTCTCTCGGGATTATCCGCTATAATACTGCCTTTCTCGCCTGGCGTCAACCGGATGTAAGGCCGAAGCAGCGGCTGCGCCGCTGCTTCGGCCCTGATCTAATCGCCCATCCCCTCCGCGCTCACCGGAATCACCCGCTTCTGCAGATCGGTCTCTTTCACCCGGTACACGTTCCAGACCAGACCCGTCGCCTCCAACCCGCGGATCACGTAGGCCGAGATGTCAATCTGCCACCAGCGCAGGCCGTGAAAGGCCGACCGGGGAAAGGCGTGGTGGTTGTTGTGCCAGCCCTCGCCAAACGCCAGCAGACCGACGATGAAGTTGTTGCGGCTCGCGTCGCGCGTCTGGTAGTCGCGCGCGCCGAAGGTGTGGCAGATCGAGTTGACGCTCCAGGTGACGTGGTGCGTGAGAAAGACCCGCACCAACCCGCCCCAGATTAGCCCGCTCCACCCGGCAATCATGAAGGGGATCAACAACCCCAACCCCGCCCACAACAGCCAGGTGCGCGAGGCCCACACGACGTCGGGATCGCGCTTCAACCAGGTGCCATACACGTCCACGTTCTCTTTGTGGTGGAACAGCCAGCCCATATGGGCGTGCCACAGTCCCTCCAGCGGGCTGTGGGGATCATCTTCGCCATCGGAGTGGGCGTGATGCTGAATGTGCGTCGAGGCCCAGGCGATCGGGCTGCCCTCGAAGGCCATGCTGCCCATGATCAGGAACAGACGCTTCAACCAGGAGTGGGTCTCAAAACTCTTGTGGGTCAGCATCCGGTGGTAACCGACCGTGATCCCCAGGCCGGAAATTGCGTAGAAGACCAGCATCAGGGTCACGTCAAGCCAGTTAACGGCGCGGTTCCACAACATTACCATCGCGTAGATCGTCGCCAGAAACGGCGCCACGACCACGATCAAGACACCGATTTTTTCGCCGAGGCTTTTCTCAAGTTGGGGTTCGACCGGGGCGGAGGGTACAACGCGGGACATCTCTTCAAGCTCCTCTGGGTGCCTGGCCGTGTATCCGTTTTACGGCCACCATGCCCAGTGTAGCCTGCCCCCTCGCGCCGCGTAAGTGCGCCCGGCCCAGTCGCGCGTCACCAACAGTCTATTTTGTGACGGCGTGCACACATAACCAGCGGCCTATGACCAGGGTCACGAAGCAAACTCAGGCAGGGGCGCGGGGAAACCTGGTTGCTTCACCTTCCCCCAGGTGTTCTGCCAGCAGGCCCCTACCTCTACTTTGTCACTTACCGCAGTTTCTACGGCGAGGAGGTTCGGAGGGGCTACACCCCTCCGAGCTTTCCTCTTCCTGGTGCGGCGCAGCTTCGCCGCTCCGCGCCAGGAAGGGGGGATCGTACATGTTCAGAGTTGGGGTACCCCCGCAAACCTGGGAGCGAGGGCGTCCCGCCCTCGTCAGGATTCGAGGGCAAGATGCCCTCGCTCCCGGGAGAAGTGTGAACACGTACGGGGGGATCTTCGGGGGCCCGCGGCCCCGCGACCCCCGCCGAGCGCAAAGTGACGACGTAGGGCTACCCCAACCCCTGCTGCTGGGCCCAGAGCGCCGCCTGGGTACGGTCGCGGACGCCGAGTTTGCTGAGGATGTTGCTGATGTGGTTCTTTACCGTGCCGACGCTGATCAGCAAGGCGTCGCTGATCTCCTGGTTGGTGCGCCCCTGCGCCAGCAGGCCGAGGATGGCCCGTTCGCGCTCGGTGAGGAAGGCCAGGCGCTCGGCGGTGGCCGGGGGCGCGGCGGGCTTGCTCCCTTCAACCTCGCCCGCCAGCCGCCCCAGATGGGGCAGCATCTGAGCCGTGATCTCCGGCCCCAGCAGCGCGCCGCCGCCAGCCACGGTGCGCACCGCGTCGGCAAGGGCCTTGTGGTCCACGTCCTTCAACAGGTAGCCCCGCGCCCCCGCCGCAAGCCCCCGAAAGACATAGGCATCATCACGAAAGGTCGTCAGAATGATCACCGCCGGGCGCGGCCCCCGTTCCGCCAGCCGCCGGGTGGCCTCCACCCCATCCATCACCGGCATCAGCACGTCCATCAATACCACATCCGGGTCGAGCGCGGCCACCAGGTCGAGGGCTTCCTGCCCATTGCTCGCCTGGCCCACCACCTCGATACCGGGCTTGCGCGCCAGCAGCGTTGCGATCCCGGTGCGGATCAGGGCCTGGTCGTCCACGATCAACACGCGGATCTTCTCGCTCATCGTTGGCACCCTTTTGAGGCCCTTCAGGAAAATCTCACACGCCTTCGACTGGCAACACGACCCGCAACCGCCAGCCGCCACCGGGCAACGGGCCCGCTTCCATGCCACCGTTGAGGGCCTCGGCCCGCTCACGCAGACCCACCAGCCCGAAACTCTCGCCTGACCCTCGCCGGAATGCCGGGGGTTCCGCTCCGCCCGGATCATCGTTCGTAACCGTGACCGTGACATAGCCCCCCAGGGTCGCCACCCGCGCCTCGACCCGCGTCGCGCGGCTGTGCTTGCGCGCGTTGGTCAATCCTTCCTGCACCGCGCGGTAGACGGTGCAGGCCAGCGCATCCGGCAGTTCCTCAAGCTCCCCGTCGAGGATCAACGTTACGCGCGGCGGCGCAACCGCCGCGACCGCCAGTTCCTCCAGCGCGCGCCGCAGTTCCGCGCCACGCACCGGCAGTTCGGCATCGGCCACCGCCAGCATGCTGCGCCAGGCCAGGTGCAACTGTTCGCGGCTCTCGCGCACCTGTTCCAGGGCCGCCTCGGCGTCCTCGGCGGCCAGATCCTCCGCCAGTTGCAGGTGCAGATGCACCAGCACCAGCCGCGACCCCAGATCATCGTGCACCTCACGGGCCAGCCGCGCCCGCTCGGCCGCCACGGCCAGCATCCGCACCTCGGCCATCTGCTGCTCGATCTCCGCGTTCAACAGCGCCAGACGCAACTCTGCCTGCTTGCGCCGCTCGAGTTGCCGACGCGCCAGCAGCAACGGGCCGCCGACCGCCACCGCCGTCACCGTTCCGATCAGCAGGGCGTTGTGGTCGAACCGGTCCGGCCCCCAGTACGCCGCAAGCACAGTGATTCCGATCAGCAACCCTGCCAGATGCAACGCTATCTGCCGCAGCGGCAGCCGCACCGCTACCTGCCAGAGCACCAGCAACAGCCCCAGCAGCGGTGTGAGGGTATGGGCAAGTTGCACCAGCGCCAGAATCGCCACCGACTGCGCCGCCAGTCCTACCTGGATCAGCAACGGCTGGCTGATGCGCTGGGTGGTCACATAGGCGAGCAGCAACACCGCGGCCCACACCAGAAGCATCCCGAACGCCCCTGCCACCAGCGGTCGCTCCAACGCGGCTGAACTGATCGTCAGGGCCAGAAAGACCCCCGGTAACACCCACGTCAGCACCTGGTTCAACGGCCGGGCGATCACTGGCTCATCGGACGGAAGCACGGTCGCCAGGGGCGGGGCGCCGGTCGGCGCCTCGGTCGCGCCCTGGCGCAACGTCGCCACCGTGGCCCGCAGGCGTTCCACCGCGCTGGCGGCGGCGGCCCGCGTCTGGCTCACCGCCGCCTCAACCCGCGAGAGGTTGCTCTGGGCCTGGGCCAGCGCCGCCGCCACACTCTGTTCGGTGCGGCTCAGGGCCGCTTGCACTTCGCCGATGATCGTCTGCGCGAGCCGGTGGCGCTCCTCTAGCATCATCCGCTGCTGCGCCTCGCGTACCCCCGCGGCCAGCGCGTCGTAACGCTGCTGCACCTGCTGTAACATGTGCTGCACCTGCTCGCTCCGGCGCTGCTGGCGCAGGTAGAAGATCGCCGCAATGATTGCGCACGTGGCCGGAAAGGCCAGCGCCAGGTTACCCTGCAGCCAGTCCATCAGGTTCGCCGTCGCTGCCAGCAGCATCCCGCTCCAGACGGCGTAAACCCCCACCGCAAAGGTGATCCACAACCACGGTGGCAACAGCGCGATGGCCTGGAGCACCAGCGCCAGGTACACGTAATCGAGCAACGGCGCGGGAGCGAGCGCCTGAGCCAGGGCCGTGAGTCCCACCTGCCCGAGCAGGAACAGCACCTGTCCCCAGCGGGGCAGACGCCGCGCAGGAACAAAGGTCACGGCGATCAGCGAGGCGCCACACAGCCCCGCCAGCGCCACCAGGCGCCAGGCGGCATAACTCTGCCCCAGGGCGCTCAAGGGCGCGCCGAGCAGCGCTAGCATCACCACGCTCTGCACGGCGAACGGGTAGGGCAGGGCCATGGCGGGAATAATCCTTCGTTGGGCCGAAGCCTTTGCCTTCATGGTTTATCGTGTAGCATACTCGTCTGCGCTCCCTGCGGCTGCGCCGCGCCGACGGGGCGTCAACGGGTTTTCGTGGGCGGGCTGCGCCTGCCCGCGAAAACCCGTTGTGAGGGCAAAGCCCCTCCCCGGGGCTGAAGCAAAATCCGCCTCCGGCGGGGGGGCACCTACGCCGCCCGGTACGGTCATGGTTCGTTGGTTCTGTACGCTGCCAGAACCAACGAAACCGGTGGAGTCTGGGGCTCGCCCCGAAGACTGGCCCTTCCCAACCCGCTCTTCCATGGCCGCTGGCCACCTGTGGTACAATACAGGTTAGAGCAAACGCTCAGGCTTGCCACGTCAGGCGCCTGAGCGTCTCTTATGTGTCGCCGCCGCTGGCGCTGAGGATGTATGCTTCGTCACGATATTCGCAATATCGCCATTATTGCCCACGTTGATCACGGCAAAACCACCCTGGTGGACGCGATGCTCAAGCAGAGCCGCGTCTTTCGCGAGAACCAGGCCGTTGAGGAACGGGTGCTCGACTCCAATGCCCTCGAACGCGAACGCGGGATCACCATTCTCTCGAAAACGACCGCCGTTAGCTACCGGGGCACGAAGATCAACATTGTGGATACGCCCGGCCACGCCGATTTCGGGGGCGAGGTGGAACGGGTCATGAACATGGTCGACGGCGTCCTGCTCCTGGTTGATGCCGTTGACGGCCCCATGCCCCAGACGAAGTTCGTGCTCCGCAAGGCCCTCCAGGCCGGCCACCGCGCCATTGTGGTGGTCAATAAGATTGACCGGCCCCAGGCCCGCCCTAACTGGGTCGTTAACGAAACCTTCGATCTGTTCGTGGATCTCGGCGCCAGCGATGAACAGGCTGAGTTCGCCACCATTTTCACCAACGCCCTGGCCGGCCACGCCGGTCGCTCGCCGCTCAAACTGCACGACTCGCTCGAACCGCTCTTCGAGGCCATCCTCGACCGCATCCCGCCCCCCGAGGTTGACGTGGACGCCCCGGCCCAGTTCCTGGTGACCACCAGTGTCTACGACGATTACAAGGGCAAAATTGTTACGGGCCGGCTCAGTCGCGGCGCGATCAGCAAGGGCCAGGCGCTCGTGCGGATCGATCGCCAGGGCGCGATCCATCCCGCGCGACTCACCCAGTTGTTCGTCTACAATGGCCTGCAGCGCCAGGAGGTCGAATCGGCCCGGGCCGGCGATATTATCGCCCTTGCCGGCATCGGCGACGCCAGCATCGGCGATACCATCGCCGATGCGCTCCAGCCCGAGGCCCTCCCCCCGATTAAGGTCGAAGAGCCAACCGTGCGGATGACCTTTGGTGTCAATACCAGCCCCTTCGCCGGTCGCGAAGGAACCTTCGTGACCTCGCGCAAGCTCCGCGAACGCCTCTACCAGGAGACCGAACGCGATGTGGCCCTGCGCGTCGAAGACACCGATAGCCCCGACGTCTTCCTGGTCTCCGGGCGCGGTGAACTGCACCTCGGCATTCTGATCGAAACCATGCGCCGCGAAGGCTACGAGTTTCAGGTCTCCCGCCCTGAGGTGATTTTCCATGAGGATGAGCAGGGCGCGCGCCTCGAACCAATCGAGCTGGTCGAGATCGAGGTGGCCGCCGATTACCAGGGCGTGGTGGTTGAACTGCTCGGCAAACGCCAGGGCGAGATGCGCGATATGCACGTCCGCGATGATGGCAGCGTCCATTATGTCTATCTGGTGCCGACCCGCGGCTTGCTCGGCTTCCGCCAGCTCTTCCTGACCGCCACCCGCGGCACCGGGGTGCTCAACAGTCTGTTCTACGGCTACGCGCCCTTCGCGGGCGAAATCGCCGCCCGTGAGAATGGCTCGCTGATCGCCTCCGAGAGCGGCGTCGTCACCACCTACGGCATCAATCAGGTGCAGGATCGCGGGATCTTCTTCGTTACCCCCGGCCAGGAGGTCTACGCGGGCATGGTTGTCGGCCAGCATATCCGTGACGTGGACCTGGAGGTGAACGTCTGTAAGGAAAAGCACCTGACCAACATCCGCAACAACAAGGGCGCCGAGAACATTCGCCTTGAGGCCCCGCGCACCCTCTCGCTCGATGACGCCATCGAGTACATCGGCGACGACGAACTGGTCGAGGTCACCCCGAAGGGCTGGCGCCTGCGGAAAAAATTGCTCAGCGCCGACGAGCGGCGCCGCGAGAAGAAGAAACGCGACCTCGCGCTGGCCTGAGCGCCAGGGGCGGGTCTCTCGCCCACATCCGGCCCGCCCCTGGTCCGCCGGTAGGAACGGTTCGCGACCCGCCCCTCCTCGGCTGGCCTCTTCCCCACATCCGGCCCGCCAGGCAACGGCATGCCCGCCTGCCGGGCTTGCCGCCCTCCCCGTGTTACCTGTCTCCGTTGACCAGATCACCCGCCCATCATCGCCAGAGCTCCCCGGGACGGGCAATCCAGAATCCGCCATCCCCAATCCAAAATCCGCAGCGTCCCTTCTCTCATCCTCCTCTCATCCAGACCTAAGCCCATTCTTAGCCCCCTGGTCTATACTTCCCTATTGACGTCCCCCGGGAGCGCCCCGACTCCCGCTGGCTCTCGTCCCCACGAGGATCACCCCCTGTTGAACGGGACAACCAACATGTTCGTTTGCTTCGGTCGCAGCCCGGACAACGAACCTGAAAGGGGAGCGACCATGACCAATCCGGCGGTTATCAGCCCCGGTGCTGCAGACTCAATTGTTCTGTATCTCAACGAGATCGGCGATGAGCCGCTTTTGACCTTTGATCAGGAACAGGCCCTCGCGCGGGCCATGGCCGAGGGCCTGGAAGCGGCCAGGCGGCTCGCTGCCGAGCCACACTTGCCGCTTACCGAGCGTCGGCGCCTGGAGCAGCAGGTCGCTGCGGGTGAACGGGCGCGGGCGCAGTTGATCAATTCGAACCTGCGTCTGGTGGTAAGCATCGCGCGTCGCTACCAGGGCCACGGCCTGAGCCTGCTCGATCTCATCCAGGAGGGCAGCCTGGGCCTGATGCGCGCCGTGGATAAGTTCGATCCCGGCCGCGGCCTCAAGTTCTCGACCTATGCCACCTACTGGATCCGCCAGAGCGTTGGCCGGGCCATCGCCGATCACGGGCGCACGGTGCGCCTGCCGGTGCATCTGGGCGAGCGGCTCTCGCGGCTCGCCCGTGTGCGCCAGCAGTTGATCCAGCGCCTCGACCGCGAACCGACGCCCGAGGAGGTCGCCAGCGAGGCCGGGCTTACGCCTGAGCAGGTGACGCGCGCCGAGCAGGCCGCGCTGACCCCCGCTTCGCTCGACGAGGCCCACACCGAGGATGGCACCGGCACCCTGGCCGAGGTCATCTCCGATCCGCTCCAGCCTTCACCGCTGGACGAGGTTTCGCACGCCCTGCTGCGCGACGATCTGAGCGAGGCGATGTCGCACCTGACGCCCCGCGAGCGCCACATCCTCTGCCTGCGCTACGGACTGCACGGTGAAACCGCGCTGACCCTTGAGCAGATCGGCCAGCGGCTCAACCTCACCCGTGAGCGGGTGCGGCAACTCGAGAGCGAAGCTCTCAAGAAACTGCGCGACCCGCTGCTGGGTCGCCGGCTGCACGGTTATTTTGAAGAGGCGTAGCGTGGCAACATCCCCAGGGCCAGCTCTGCCCTCCGACGCCAGTCGGAGGCGGGCGCCAGGTCGGCGGCGCGGATAAGGGCGCTGCGCGCGTTCTCCGCGTCGCCGAGGGCGGCCAGCGCCGCCCCCAGGTAGTACAACGCATCGGGGCCGCCGCCGGTCCGCTGGGCCGCGCGCGCGGCCTCCGCCGCGCCCGCAAACTGGCCGCAGTGGTAGCGATGGGCGGCCAGCGACGTCAGGGCCTCCGGATCGCCCGTTGCTTCCCTTGCGGCTACCTCGGCGAATGACAACCCTGTTTCACAGAGTTCATAGGTGGTGGCGAGGTGAAACTTCGCCGCCAGCAGCGCGTACCGGCCCCGCTCGGCCTCAGGGGCCAGGGTTAGCGCACGCGCGTAGGCCCGGCTGGCCTGGTCGTATTCGCGGCGAGCGGCATGCCAGCTCGCCCAGGCCAGCGCCACACCCGGATCGTCGGGCCGCAGCCGCGCCACCGTGTCAAGCTCGATCTGGGCGGAGTCGCTGGCATCGGTCGTGAGATAGGTCAGCGCCAGGAGCGTGCGCGCCCGCGGGTCGTCGGGGTGCGCCTCGACCAGGGCCTTCAGCCGCTGGACGCCCCCACCGGCGTCTCCGGCGCGCCAGCGGGTATAGGCCGCGTAGGCCGCGGCGCCAAGGGCGTCGGGGCCGCGAGGGTCAACGCGCGCAAACTGCTCCTCGGCCAGACCGTAGAGGCCCAGGCTCAGGTAGAACACTCCCAGGATCTGCGGACGTTCGGCGAGCGGCGCGTCCAGCGCCGCGTGGAGACGGCGCGGACCGTCTCCTACCACGGGCAGGAGAGGGGCGATCAGCGGATCGCTACGCCCCGGGGTGATGGCGAGGGTGAGATCCCGCCGCGCGGCCTCGGGAGCGTTGCCGGCGTGCAGCAGGGCCAGACGGTAACGGGCCGATTCGGCCCAGGCCGGCGACAGCGGCTCGGCCAGGGTCGCCCGCAACCCGGCGCTGGCCAGCAGGTACTCTCCTCGCCGCAGGGCCTCGTCGGCGGCCAGCAGGCGCGCCGGGCCACGATAGGCGCAGGCCTCGGCGGAACGACAATCCTCCGCCAGCGCCCACGTGCGCGCCGCCAGGTCGCGCCGGCCCGAGTCGGCGAGCGTCCGACCCAGGTAGAGCAACACGCGCTGGTAATCCACTGGCCCCAGGCCACGTAACATCGCCGCGCGCAGGTGGCGCTCGGCTGCGGCGTGCTCCCCGCGCAACGCCCGCAGCATGCCCAGGCGCGCCTGCGCCTCGGGGAACGCTGGCGCAAGCGGCGTCAGGACCGCCAGCGCCTCGTGGTAGCGCCCCGCGGCGAAGAGCCGGTCAGCGGAACGCAGCGCGTCGCGGCGATCGGGACGCAGCGCGAGGGAGAGCGCCAGCGCCGTGCCGAGCAGCAGCGCGAACCAGCCGAGCAACGCAAACGCCGTCCGCCAGCCCCGGGGCAATGGTGCGAGGATGTCCATCCCGCTGCTTTCGGAATGCAAAGGGCTTTGATTTGGGAGGGCGCTTCCCTCCCATCGGGCAAGGGTGGGGGGAAGCCTGGTGGCCCCCACACCTTTAGGCGCCTGTCAATCCAACATCGTATCACTTTTCCCCGCGGGGCCAGAGGGCCCAGATGATCGCCGCCGCCGCCGCCATCCACGCCCGGCTCGCCTCCTTCTCGAAGCCGCGGGTGCGCAACTGCACGCCACCGAGGAACAGGCCCGTCGCCAGCACCCCGCCGGCAAGCCGGTCGCTCGAACGCTCGACGCGGCGGATGCCGCGCTCCAGGCGCGACAGATCCGAGCGCATCTGGATCTCGCCCCGATTGGCCGAACGGTAGTAGGCCTCCATCTGCCGGGGCAGCGAGAAGAGCAACTGCCCCAGATCGCGCAACTCCTTCTGCGCCCGCTCGGCCCAGTTGATGCCGTTGCGCTCGCGCTCCAGCAACATCTGCGCGAAGGGACGCAACTCGTGGAACAGGTTGATGTCCGGGCAGATCTCGGTCGCCAGACCGGCGACCATGCTCAGGGCCCGCCCGAAGTACAGCAGATCCTGGGGGATCTGGAAGGGCAGATCGTAGACAATATCCTTGGTTTCCTCAAAAATGGCCTCAACGTCAATGCTGGTCATCTCGCGCATCGTGCGGTTAAACGAGTGACGCAGCATAATCTGCACAGCCTGAATAATCGGGCGGCGGTCGGCGCCGGGCAGGATCATGTTCAGGCGATCCAGCGCATCAACGATCCGCTCGGCATCATTGGTTGCCAGGCCCAGCACCCCCCCGCGCACGACGTCCATCGTCTGCGGCGGCAGCGCGCCGACCATGCCAAAATCCACGAAGATCAGAGTGAAGGGCCGCCCCGGCGCCGCGGCGTGGGCCTCAGCGTCACCGAAGAGGTGCCCATCGGGGAGCACGCCGTTTCCGTTGGGACTGGCCGCGCGCGTCGCGCCATTCGTGGAGACGCCGTAGTTCACCGGCAGTTCAGGATCCACCCGCACGAACAGGTTCCCCGGATGCGGATCGGCATGGAAAAAGCCGTCAATGAAGAACTGCTTCAAATAGCAGTTGTTCAGCCGCGCTGCCAGTTCCACCCGGCTCACCCCCAGCGCCTCCAGCGTTCGCAAGTCGCTGATCTTGATCCCGCTGATGCGCTCCATCACCAGCAC